>JAFQYK010000585.1 GCA_017406485.1 Clostridia bacterium | reverse complement strand
TAAAGGATTATAATATTGAGAAATGGCATATTAGTTCTATGATGCCTTTTGGTAATGCTTCTATTGAGTATATGTTAACGAACAAAGAGTGGAATGATTTTGTCGATGAAATTATTCAAATTACACCATTTCGTCTGGGCATAAGAAAGCTATACGATATTGGGTTATTAGACTCATTATCAGATGAACAAATACAACAGATATCCATAAACGAAAGAAATGAAAACTTTAAAAATTGTGGATGTATTAAAGCAAAATTATATATCTATCCTGACATGATGGTATACGGATGTACCTGTATGAAGGACATGCCTTTGGGGAGTATGAAAAATGAATCCCTAAAGGATATAATAATAAATTCAAAATCGCAATATATCGTAAAGTATAAAGCGTCTTCGTCGGTGTGTAAAACATGTCGATTTATGCCAATATGTAACGGCGGATGCTTAGGGATGCAGATGAAATATGGTGCTGATATTCGATGCCCATTCATTCAAAAAGAAGGTATATGATGTGAACATCTTTTATTATAATATTAATTATTCCTGTAATAACAAATGTAAGTTCTGTTTTTCTCATAACACATATTACAATAATATAAAAAATATTACTCTGGAGGATGTCCAGAATAGTATTCACAGATATGATATTTCATATGAGGATCGTATTATTGTAAATGGCGGAGAACCTACATTACACCCTGAACTTATAGATATTCTATCCGCATTCAAAAGTACTAAGGCGGAAATTATAATGTATAGCAATGGCAGAAGACTAATCAATAAACGGTTTTGTGAAGATGTATTATCAAATGTTGATCGTATAGTGATTCCTAGACATGGCAAACAGTCAATTCATGATATAATAACGCAGATTGATGGTGCTTATCAGGAGACCATCGAAGGAATACAAAATATTATAAATGGAAAATTTGCAAATCGATTAGAATTGAAATTTATTGTTACAAAGTCAATGATTGATAGTAAGTTTTCAATTATAGACTTTTTAAAGAAACAATCTATAATTGATTGTAATGTTGTCATTACTGGAGTTGTTCCGACAAAAGTAGCAAATACGCATAAAAATGTTCTTCCTAATCAATATGAATTGGGTGAGTTTATATCCAGTACGATTTGGAATTATTTACGTAGATCGCAAGGGAGGCTAAAATTGATGGATTGCAAGCTGTGTATTTTGCCTGTTTCTATGCGCGAAATAATTGAAGGACTAACAGACAAATCCTTGCCTATTCAATATGTTTATTATTTTTTTGATAGTAATATAACGAAAGGAAGGATAATGTCTTATGGAAACGAAAGAAAATGTTCAAATTGTAATATGAAAATATATTGTCGAAGTATAGAAGATTCATGCAAAGTACTTGAATTAAATCGCTATGAAAAAAGAATTGTTTTGGAGTGAGAATTCGTGGAAGATTTTAGAGTATTAATAACAGAAAACTGTAATGCCAACTGCCCCACATGTTTCAATCAGGATATACGCTGTGGGCGAGAAATGTGTCTTGAAGATTTTAAGAGACTTTGTATGTATCTAAAAAAAGACGGCGGTGTATCTAAACTAAAAATTATGGGCGGTGAACCAACAGTTCATCCCAATTTTACAGAATGTATAGATTATGCCCAATCATTGTTTGACAGTGTTCATATTTTTACAAATGCGATAAATGAAAAAATTGAAACTATAAGGTTACGCGAACGGGATTCAGTGATTTATAATGTGTCATGCTTGCCAATTAACATAAAAGAAAGTCGATTGTTATTAGGTCAGTACGGAGGCAGAATGTTTGAAACACAATTATCAAGCGATTCAAATATTGAAACGCTAAAACAGGTATTACTGCATATAAGAGAAATAATTCCAGATGGACAAATGTCGATAGCATTAACATTAAACTGTATTGAAAACATATTTCAAAATAAAACTAAACTCATTAAAATGTGGAATGAGATGGTTGACTTTATACAGAATGATTTAAACATTAATCATAATATTGACCATAATATACCATATTGTTTTTTCGTGGGCAGTCCAATGAAAATCCAAATAAAAAAAAGTAAATGCAGTCTGAGGTGTGCTGGCTTGATTACTCCTTCTATGCAACTGCAATATTGTAATCAATCTTCGGAAATACTTGAAGATATTTGTCAAGATGACAAATTTATTCCGTTTGAGATACTTGAAAACCGTTTGACGGAATTCTATTATAAAAAAATGTCATTAAATTTGAAAAAAATGTGCAGAGACTGTATTTTTTTTGAAAAAAAATGCAATGGTGGTTGTTTTATGCACAAGGATACTGTTACAAGAAGTAGTATTATAAGGAATTCTGATTTGCCTTTTAACGCATATAAATATAATTGATATGGAGGGAGTTATATGGCTATTGATTATACCCATAAAGAGGATTTGGAATTATTTGTGAAAGACAACATTCAGGAAATTAATGGCAGAATAAGTGCTTTCAGAATAAAAAACAAAAAAGTCGGTGAGTATTCGGATGTTGATATTAAGCGGTATTTAAAGAATAAACTGATATCTGAATTTCCTAACTGCAGGGAAGAGATTGTTAAAAGATTTGAAGACTATAATTGTTCCAAGTCAAAAATTCGGGATATAGCAAATGAGTTCATATTTTACCACAAAGATTTGGAGACGTTGCTCGAAAGTACACTGCTCGAAGAATTAAAAGGGCAATATTCCCAACAGATGGTAAAAGATGTTGTAGACGCCATATTTCAAAATTCTTCTATGAACAGTAAAAGAAAAAACTTCTTGAAAACAACCGTAACGGGTATCACAAAGAAATCCTTGAGGCTAATATTGCAAAATGGTTTTTCTTCCAATTTGAATAATATTGAGAGCGGTGTTATGACGGCTAATGAAGGAGACTCAGCACAATTTCTTTTTCTTTCAAAGGCAATATTAGCCGGATTCAATTGTTCAAATGTAGATGTGCGTTCAAGCCGCTATGATGCAGTAATAGATTTTAAAAATAAGATATTCAGAGTACAGATTAAGGGAATCAGCGGCAGTACCGTTAGTTTTAAAGATCGGGATCGAGGCGGAGAGGGTATAGATACACATAATGCCAGAAATATTGGAAAGAGAATAACATCTGATGATTGTGATATTTTTGCTGCGGTAGATAAACAAGTGGGATTATGTTATATAATACCAATGAAAGACATTGATCCGTGGGATGATGAGCAAATTAAGAATGTTAATGTTAAGGAATTAGAGCATTATCTTGAAAACTGGGGAATAATACGCGAATTGTACGAGGGAAATACTAACAGCAGTGTGCAAAACTAAAATGGGTGCAGATAATTACTTTGTGCAGGCTGCAGAGTCAAGATAATCTAACACATTGAATTATTCAGAATGAAAAAACAATATTATACAGCCGTAGCTTAAATTGCGGCTGTTTTTTTGTTTGGGAGGACTATACAAAATCCTGTTTTTGTGATATAATACTTTATTATCCAAAATATATGTAGTATTCAATGCGGAGATGATATTAATATGGATAATCACACGAAAGAAGTCAGAAGCTATAATATGTCACAAATAAGAAGCACAAATACCAAGCCGGAGGAAACGGTAAGAAAATATCTGTTCAGCAAAGGTTTCAGGTATAGGAAAAATGATAAACATCTGCCGGGGAAACCGGATATTGTACTGAAGAAATATAAAACGTTAATATTTGTAAACGGGTGTTTCTGGCACTGCCATGAAGGCTGCCCCAAGTATGTTTTTCCTAAATCAAATCAAGAATACTGGAGAGAAAAACTTGATCGGAATAAGAAGAGGGATGCTGAAAATATTAGCAAACTTGAAAATATGGGCTGGAATGTTATCACTGTTTGGGAATGCGAACTTAAAAAGGATAAACTTGGATATACGCTTGAGACTTTGGCTGATGCAGTGAGACGAGGGGCAAATAATGAAAAAAGATAAATTTTACAGACTAAAAAAATCGGAACCAAATAACTACAGTGTTACAGCCAAGCTGCCTTATCAATCTGTTCACCCTCCTATAGAGAAAGAAACAGTAGAAAATGTTTTTAATTTTGCATACTCAATGAGTTACGGTGGCAAAGGAAAGCATAGACCTAACAGGAGCGGCGGGAAAAAGAAAAGGGGAAACAGGGAAATATTTATTGATGCCTTTCAGGGAAAACTTGCTGAATGTGCGCTGTTCAAATCCTTATATAAACTTCCGGGAGCAAAAGAACCCGATTTTGATCCAAAAGGGTTAGGCGAATGGGATACTGTAGATATAGTAGTATTGGGGAAAGACATATCAATAAAATCCACAAAATACTTCGGACAGCTGTTGCTTTTGGAGCAGGATGACTGGGATGAGAATGGGTTTTATATACCAAACAAGAAGAATTATGATTATTTAGCACTTGTGCGGATAAAACCTTCATGTGATAATATCATTAAGGAACAGTATCCAAAGTTGGGTAAAAAATGTGATGACAAAGAGAGACTAAAAGATATTATCTGCAGTCAGCTGTGGACATATGACTATGCTGGATATATAACATATAATGAGCTTAAATACATTATCACGAACAAGTATATGATTCCGCAGGGTGCAGCATTGAACGGGAAAATTATAATGGATGCTGCCAATTATTATGTACAGGCATATGATATGAATCGCATTGATGAAAACGGTGATTGGCTTACAGATAAAAAGAACACCAATTAGATCGCATATGATTAGTTTTTAATTATATGCGGGAAGCCGAGGCGTATAAAATGAAGAATAAGTTTTCAAATCTCTTTAGTAATCTTTTCTCAAAGAAAGAAGCGGTCAATGCACTTTCGAACTCTGAGGAAAATATGTATAAAGAAGATAAGCAGACAACAGACAGTGGAATGCAGACTGCTGAACCTGAAAGCGTCTGTGTGAAAAAAGATAAATTTCACAGACTTGAAATTCGACCGGACGGATATTGTTTTACCTCTACCCGGCGATATAGTCCTATTCATTCTCCAATGAAAAAGGAAACAGTTGAAAAGGTTTTTGATTTTGCATACGCAATGAGTTACGGCGGCAAAGGAGAGCATAGAGGACACAGGAGCGGCGGAACACATATAAGAAAGAATAAAGAAATATTTATTGATGCCTTTCAGGGAAAGCTTGCTGAATGTGCATTATTCAATTCAGTGTACAAACTTCCGGGAGCTTCGGAACCGGATTTTAGTGTAAGCGAACTGGGAATCTGGGACGACGCAGATATAACTGTGTCGGGCAAAGCCATATCGGTAAAATCCACAAAACACTTCGGACAGCTCTTGCTTTTGGAGCAGAAGGACTGGGATGAGAAAGGATTTTATATACCCAATGAAAAGAAATATGACTATATAGTGCTTGTAAGAATAAAACCTTCATGCGACGAGATTATAAAAATCCAATATCCTCAGCTGGGAAATGTATGTGACAATGAAAAAAGGCTGAAAGATATTATTTGCGGTCAGATATGGACATATGATTATGCCGGATACATAACATATGATGAGCTTAAATACATTATTGCAGAAAAATACATAATTCCGCAGGGAGCAATGCTGAACGGCAGGCGCAGAATGGACGCTTCGAATTATTATGTGCAGGCCGGTGATCTGAATACAATAGACAGAAACGGATGGACAATAGAAACGGAGGAAGAAATATGAGATATTTTGCAGTAAAAACCAGTGATCCTGAATTCTTCAGTGCATACAGCTGCGGTGAGGATCATCTTATATTGGACGGAATAAACAGCTATGACGATATTATCAAACCGGGAATCGTCCTGTTTGTTATTCTCGGCGGGGACAGGGTAGAGTGGAATAAGGGACTTGCTGCTGTTGCACTTACTGAATCCGGTCCGGTTGATAAAGGATATGATGAGGACAAACCTAAAAACTATAAACTGAAGTTCAGAATAGTATCCCGAATGAAAGAGGTTCTCGGCAAAGATAAGTTTGTTCCCTATAAAGGAACATATAACAGCTATGTAGGGCCAAGCACCAAGGGAGAGCGAAATCAGGCACTGACAGAAATAAACAGGAAACAGGCCACTGCTGTGCTTCGTGCAGTTCTTGACTATTACCCTGATGAAGAGGATAATATATCGTCCATTATACCGGCGGACGATATGTCTGAAATAAAAATGGATACAGAGGTGCTTGTTCCTAAAATTCTGAAGTACGGACAGCGGCCGGAAAGAGAACCGGAAATAGAGCCGAAGGGTAATGATTCAGAGGACAGTACATTACATAATGATGATGCAGGGAAAAATATACTGCTGTACGGTGTGCCGGGAAGCGGAAAGAGCTTTACTGTAACGAGCGAATACTGCAGTGATGACAATTTATGTGAACGTGTTGTATTTCATCCGGACTACTCATATTCTGATTTTGTCGGTCAAATCATGCCTAAGGTCAGGGACAAAATGATTGAATACGAATTTGTACCGGGACCGTTTACGTCAATAGTAAACAAGGCAGTACATGATGAAAACAATATGTACTATCTTATAATAGAGGAACTTAACAGAGGAAATGCTCCGGCGATTTTCGGCGATGTATTTCAGCTGCTCGACAGAGAGAAGGACGGCACAAGCAGATACGGAGTAACGAATGCAGAAGCTGCAAAAATAATTTATGACGGGGATACGTCAAGAAAAGTAAAAATACCGCGCAATCTAACTATTATTGCAACAATGAATACATCAGACCAAAATGTGTTTACGCTTGATACAGCCTTCAAGAGAAGATGGAAACCAAGGCTTATTCCTAATGAAATAGAAAAGGCTGAATTTGCCGGTAATAGTATATTAGGAACAGCTGTAACATGGCTTCGGTTTACGGAAGTTATAAATTCCTTTATAAGTGAGGAAAGTTCAGGAATGACGGCCGGCGAAGATAAAAGACTGGGTGCATTCTTTATTGACAGCGAAGATATTGAATTTTTGACTGATAAAGACGGACAACAGAAGTATAATCCGGCATTTGCAGAGAAGGTGCTTATGTACCTATGGGATGATGTCTTTAAATATAACCGCGATGACGTATTCAAAGATGAGTATCATACGCTTGAAGATTTGATACAGGGATTTGAGAATGCAAAATTTGATGTGTTCAAATTAGATTTTTCTGATTCGGAGGAAGCACATGAATAATGCTGAATTGATTGATATGTGCGAAACCGTATCAGGCAGGGACGGAGATACATTTGTCGGAATCAGGATTGCAGACGGAAATATCCGTGTTAGATTTCCGCTTGGATATGAACTCGGCAAAGACAGTGATGTCCTGAGAAAAGACATTATTGTTTTGCTTAAGGTGCTTGAAACTTTTGATTACAGAAAACAAGCTGCTGATCAGCGGGAGGCACATGAAGGGGAAAACTCGCTGCCGATTTCGGCATATTTGGGTGTCCTTCAGTATTATTTTACATTCGGAACATACAGTGAAACGGAAGTAAGATATCATAAGGCACAGAAAGGAAAAATAAACTGGACTAAGACCGTAAAGAGAGAAAAGCCTCATTTTACGGACAGCGGTGCGGTATACCTTAATTTTATAGTGAAAGACAGCAGAGCAAACAAGGACTCGCTGATAGCTCAGATTTTTAAGTATTGTGTATATGTCAGCTTTCAGAAAATAGGATGGCTCTATACTAAAAGCTCATATCCCAAGCCTGCGGTCAGATTTAATCAGAAAAATTTCTCCGCAGCGGTGAAGAAAGCTATGAATGAAACTTTTAATGATACAAAACGCCGGCTGTTCAGTGACATGCTTAAAATAATAAACTCTGCAGACAATACAGATGCCGATGCGGGTATAAAAACATACGGAACCGATTCATTTCAGTATGTTTGGGAACAAATGATAGACAGAGCTTTCGGAATTAAAAATAAAGAAAAGTATTTCCCGAAATCCTCATGGGTTCTGAATGACTGCAGAAAGCAGAATCAGTGTCTCGAGCCTGATACTGTTATGCTGTACAACGGTGAAGTATATATTTTGGATGCTAAGTATTACAGATACGGATGTACGAAAATTCCTGCGCATCTCCCTGAAACATCATCAATTCAGAAACAGATTACATACGGAGAATTCGCAGAAAAGATTGATGAGAATAGTTCTAATGAGATATTCAATGCGTTTATTATGCCGTTCTGCAGTGCAGAAGAACTGTTCGGAAGTCCGGAGATACTGCAGTCAATAGGTTATGCGGAATCTGACTGGAGAGCAGGCAGTCTGCACTATGACAGGATAGCAGGAATCCTTTTGGATACAAAATTTATTATGAAAAATTACCTTCACTGCGAGAAGATTGCAGGTATGCTCCGGACAGCAATAAAGGACACGGTAATATAAACAAATCCATACCGGTGAATCCGGTATGGATTATATTTTTTATTCCATAGCTTTTATCATGTTTTCAGCAATCCTTTTGATTACGGGAACAGAAACGGAATTGCCTGCCTGTTTGTATTTGCTGGCGTTGCTTATATCGTCAGGAAATTCAAATGATTCAGGGAATCCCTGAAAGCCTACGCATTCTTCCGGCGTCAGCTTTCGGATATCATAATCATCCAGTATCAGAGGTACATTGTGTCCGCCTGTGCCCATATTTGCGGTAAGAGTCGGGCATACATTGCTCTTGTTTTCTCTGCAGTACACTCTGCGCCACTGATAAACTGTATTTTTGTTCTTCATTACTTTTTTCAGCTCAGGATAATACTTTGAATTATTATAGTAAAGTCCGAGCGGTTTTTTGTCGGTGACATCAATAATATCGTGTATTGTTTTTGTGAGTGCAATCGGTTCGGGATACTTAAATTTGTTATATGCATCCTCAGACAAAAAACCAACAATATATATTCTTTCCCTGTTCTGCGGTACATTTCCGTATTCCATAGAATTAAGGACTTTTTTGTGGACATGGTATCCTAAAAGTTCAAGCTGCTCCTTAATTACTCTGAAAGTATTTCCTTTATCATGAGTTTCAAGATTTTTTACATTTTCAAGCAGAATAGCACGGGGTTTTTTGACCTCAAGGATTCTGGTTATTTCAAAAAACAGGTTGCCGCGTTCGTCGTCAAATCCTTTTCTGTATCCGGCAACTGAGAATGCTTGACAGGGAAATCCGCCGTTCAAAATATCTATGTCAGGAATGTCATGAGGATCAATTTCCTTGATATCGCCCTCAACAAGGTAATCTCCACCGAAATTCTTTCTGTAGGTTTTGCATGCATCCTTGTCAAGTTCGTTCGCCCATACAACATCTGCACCCGCCTGTTTGAAACCGTAGCATATACCTCCGATGCCGGCAAAAAGACTGGCAACCTTAATGTTTTTTTTCTCGTTAGTTTCCGCTGTTTTGTCCGATTCGGGATGCTTTGAACGAATACTGTCTATATAAGACTGAACCTGCACAACCTCATCATCTGACAAACCGTCATATTTAAAAGCAAAATTCGCAGGAACGGTGTATACATCATTGTCAATATATCCGGCAACTTTAAATAAGTCAATCTGATTGATGCCCAAAATGTCGGCAATGGATTTCAGATGAAGTGCTGAAGGCGCAGTTCGCTCTCCGTTTTCTATTTTATTAATCTCGCTGTGACTGATGCCTGTCAGCGCAGCCAAACGTCGGATTGAAATCTGCTGCTGATTGCGAGCTTTATTTAAATATTCTCCTACTGTCATAATAATATTCCCTCCGTTTTGACCAGTATAGCATAATATATCATGAAAATCAATAGTTTTTGTAAAAAAATGCAGCTTTTTGGCTGCATTTTTTGAAAAGAAATATATCTGTAATGTGAATGCGGTGATTACACTGCTTTACATTCTTTGCTGTTTTTGTAAGCCCTATATTCGGCTGCCTGTTGTTCCGTAGCCTTTCTAACGGCGTATTTGCCGCAGTCGGGGCATTGGTCAGGTTTTATTTTGCTTTCAAATACATATAAGCATTCCTTACAAGCGAAGAGCATATAAAGCACTCCTTTCCTTTATTTTTCGTTCCGTACTTCTATCATTTTCTGTTGAATTGCGTGTAACAGTTCCCGTTCCTGTTTACTGTAGTATTCCTCCAAACCCTCAATTGAAAAGGTATCGGGGTGGTCGATAACTGCCTTGATTACACCCTTAAAATAATGATCGTGTTCCTGATAGTCACTTGAGCCTTTAGGCTTTGTGTTGTAGGGGAATATAAGTCCGGTATGGGCGAATTCCGAAGCAACATATTCAAGATCGCCTCGCTCCCTGCCGTATTTTGTATCTACAACCCATTCACACTCGATTTTGTCATAAGTAGGTATTTTAAATTCTGCCATTACGCACCTTTCCTTTCCACAAACCACCGTCCGAGCCTGCATCCGGACACGGCGGCGCATCTTTCAAACCATAAATATGACTGTCTTGCAGCCACCATAATTGTAAATCTGTCGCCCTGACCACCGGCTTTGAGCGACGCAGCAGGGCGTACATCAAGTACACGGTCTATTTCATATCTGCGACCATCTTCCCATATAAGTTCTCGCGGACGCATATTACCGTCCGTGTCAAAATCAACCTTCACATCAACATATACTTTCGCCTTCATAAAACCACCCGTCCTTTATATTTTCTTTAGAAAATCCCCCGCAGGAGTAACCGGCATTTTGAAATCATATCCAAGCTTTATAAGTTCCTGAAATTTTATCAGAAGCAGATTAATCTCTGAATTCATCATCCTTGCTATATCCCATATTGGGTATCCGTTCCGGGCGAGATGAATACACTCATCAGTCTCAAGCAGGAGGTGAGATGCAAAAGCGTTGGCCTCATATTCTATAGGCATTTGCTTCATTCTGAAAATCTCGAATTCAGTGAGACCGTTCTTGGCGAAATCTCTATGGAGCGCGTCATGTCCCAACTCGTGTCCCGCTACTATGCTTGTTAGGCTCTCATCAATAGTGTTGCTGATATACATGGCTCGTTTACGATACTGACAAGTATATAAGCCGAGCAGTGTATTGAAATAATCAACAAATGTCACTTCTACGCCTATGCCTTTGGCTATTTCTATTGGGTTGCGAGTACCGAAGGATTGTACCAATTTATCGGCTTTCCTGTAAATTGTTAATGAATCCATTACTCAACACCTCCAAAAAAATAAGTAAAATAAAGCAATTAACGATTCTGACAGGTATATTTTAACAAAATCAAAGTCCGTTAATCCGTACTTTACTTTCGATATTTTTTCGGAGTGTATTTCTTGTTTTCGTCTTTGGCTTTCCAAAAATGCTCCTGCATAACCCGCATTACACCATCCATATCCTCATCGCTCATCTCACCGCCGGCAAAGAGCGCGCCAAGCTGTCCTACGAGCTTCTCAGCCTGCGTTCTCGCAGTTCTGCCGTGCTTATCGTATGACTCGATAATAAAATCGGTATTCTCATCCTTTAACGAATCCTCGCTGACATCCAAAGCCTCTGCAAGTCTTGCATAGGTGTCAGCGGATTTAGGATAGCTGTCGCCGGATTCGTAGTTTGCAATTGTTCTGCGGCTTACTCCGGATTTCTTTGCCAAATCCGCCTGAGATAAATTTAGCTCTTTCCTGCGGTTTCGCAGTTTTTCTGCAAATTTCATCATTATCCTCCTTTTTTCTGTGAACAATTTTCAAAAAATATGTGAAAGTTTTGAAAATGGTATTGACAAATTTGTAATCTGCGCGTAAAATAAATTTCACAACTTGCACATAGTTTAACACCTACAATGCAATTTGTCAATAGGAAATGTGAAAAATGTCGAAAAAGGAGGGAACTATAATGGATCGGGTAATTTTACATAGTGACATGAATTCGTACTATGCTTCTGTGGAGATGATGCTTAATCCCAAGTTAAAAGGCAAGGTAATGGCTGTGGGCGGCAGTACCGAAAACCGAAACGGCATTATCCTTGCAAAGTCTGAAAAGGCAAAGAAAGCCGGAGTAAAGACCGGTATGGCGTTGTGGGAGGCGCGTCAGGTATGCCCGGACATTGTTATAGTTCCGCCTCAGTATGAGGAGTACATAAAGTATTCAAAAATTGCGCGTGACATATATGCAAGATATACCGACAGAGTTGAGAGTTTAGGCATGGACGAGTGCTGGCTTGATGTGACAGAATCGGCGGGATTGTTCGGAGACGGTGAAAAGATAGCCGAGGAGATACGCAATACAATGAAAAACGAACTCGGTCTTACCGTCAGTGTGGGCGTTTCATATAATAAGATATTTGCGAAGCTCGGCTCAGACATGAAAAAGCCTGACGCGGTGACTGTCATAACGCGGGACAATTTCAAAGAGAAAGTTTGGCCGTTGCCGGTGGGAGACCTGCTGTTTGTAGGCAGGGCAACGCGATCAAAACTCAACCGATGCGGTGTGAATACCATCGGCGATCTCGCCAAGTATCCGGATATCTATTTAAAAAGCAAGTTCGGCAAGAACGGACTGCTCATAGCATCGTATGCACGAGGTCAGGACATTGCACCTGTTACAGCAATTGATTATCGTATGCCGATTAAATCTGTAGGACACGGTATTACCTGTGTGGCTGATTTAGAGAATAACACCGAGGTGTTTGCAGTAATGCAGGAACTGACACAGGAAATCGGACAGAAACTGCGTAAACACGGACTGGCGGCGCGCGGCGTCCAAATATCAGTAAGGGACAAGAACTTGTTTGATAAGCAATGGCAGAGGCAGATGGAACATTCTACACAGTGCGCGTCTGACATATCCGCTGCGGCAAAACAGTTATTTGCCGATTCGTATAGATGGACAGAGAATGTCCGTTCCGTCACCGTGAGAGCAATTAATCTCATTCCGGCAGAGATGCCGACTCAGCTGTCTTTCTTTGATGATGTGGAAAAACGGGAGAGAGCCTTGAGACTTGAGAATACGATTGATGAAATCAGACGACGCTTTGGATATAAAGCAGTTACATACGCCACTTTGATGGGCGATTTGAAAATATAAAGTAAAAGGATACTTAAAAAATAATAATACATTTGTTGTCACACAAGCAGACAATTTTGACAATGAATACTATCCGAATGGAAGCAACAAAGAGGTTAACATTCCAACAAATTACGGGTGGGACGGCGGTTCACAAGTTGTAAACAATAAATACTATGGTTCGGAATATTTAAATATTCCATGTACGGCATACTTATCAAAGGGAAAATTAACTGGCTGGGGTTTAATGTATCTTACCACAGGCAACTCATCAAATTTCATTGCCGGTCTTAGACCATCTGAGAATAAAGTCTATTATAAGAAAAATTTGGAATATGCTGATGCCGATGACGACACGAATATTGTCAGTACAAATGATAAAAAAACATACTATGAATTTAAAAATCCGGATGAAACTATAAAAAACGCAAAAACCGGCGATATAGTAGTAATCAAGCCGTGTGATGCCGTCCCATCTGGTTTATCTGTTAAGGTTAAACGGATAGAAAAAAATGGAAAATCAATAAGAATTTACAAAGATGACCTTAAAGCTGAAGAGATTGTTGATGATATAGATATTGCTCAGTCTGTGCCTATTGAATTGCAGAGTGTAGACACAGCAAAAGGCATACAAGTGGAGGAGTTGACAGATAGCGATATCAAACAGATGTCGTACCAAAACCAAATGGAGTATTTTAGCAGCAACGGTGCAGTC
>JAFQYK010000584.1 GCA_017406485.1 Clostridia bacterium | reverse complement strand
ACGAATAAAGCACCGATCTGTCCGCGCCCATGTAATTGTCCATCACATCATTAGCGGTCTTTATCGCGTAAAGCTGAAGCTCATAAAAGGCAGGCTTTAAATCATCATTAAGCGAATTGTAAAGCGCGGTTGAACGCTTCAGAAGCGCGGCGTATTTATCCGCCTCCTTCTGCATTTCATCGCCGTAAGAGGTTAGAGAGAATTTACCCTGCTGCATAAATTCTGGACGGCGCGAGTTTGCAAGCTGCAAATACTCGCACTGGATATCCGCGTATTCCTGCGCCTTTGTATCATCAAAGCCGAAATATCGTCTTGCGTTGTCCTTGACGTATTCGTTTACGCTTGTGCTGCGAAGCTTATCCATATTTCTGCCGAGGTCTATGAAGTACTCCATCTGATTTTCAAACGGCTTTAACGGTCCTACGTTCAGTATCCATATGTTGTTCGCGCCCTTGTCGTACGCCTTGCTCATTTCCTCTTTTATAAGTCCGAGCTGCGTACCGGCTGTCCAGATAACGTCGGTGGGCTTGCCGTGATATGAAACGTGGTAATACATACCTCCGCCGCCGCTTCTTGCCATTTCCGCTTCTGTCGAGCCCTGACGTATGTGACCGAAGTTGTCATTCGTCCACATTATCGTTATATCCTCTGGAATTTCAAGCGGATTATCCACACTTGCATTGTACAAATCAAGTATTTCCTTGTACGGAATGAACACCTGCGGAATTTCACTCGCCGGCTTGCCGATTTCCTCGGAAAGTATTTCGCGCTGCTTTGTTATGATTTCTTCGAGAAGGTCTATCTTGTACTGGTTTTTCTCCTTTGTCGTTGTGTACTCGGAGGGTACGACAGGGTTCCACTGACCGTCATGCACGCCGCGCATACCGACTGTGTAGACGTTCTCATATTTGCCGTTTGTTTTGATACGCTCGCGCCAGTAGTCCTCAAGGAACTGCT
Organism: Clostridia bacterium; assembly: GCA_017406485.1. GTDB lineage: Bacteria > Bacillota > Clostridia > UBA1381 > UBA1381 > Hominilimicola. The sequence continues at coordinate 3,671 of JAFQYK010000584.1, read as the reverse complement.
TATTGTCAACGGTTTTTCCCTCCTTGTCAATATCGGTGTAATCATACGCGACATCTTTACCAAGACTTCCGTCCTTGAACATATACAGCTCTGCGTCGGGGTGCTCGGCTATCCACTTTGTCTGGAAGTCAAGAAGCTCGCCCATATTGTTGCGGAGCAGCATTTCGCAGTGGGAGCCGCCCATAGCTATACCGTATTTGTCGGCGTTCTGCGCGTTTAGGGGATTGTTGTTGAACGCGGGCGAATACTCGTGCATTGCGGGCCACATATAGTTTGCGCCGAGCCTTGCCATAAGGTGGAATATCTTATCATAGGTTGCCGTGTTCATACCTGTTTCGCCCTCGGTTGCAAGGGATTTTGACCAGTTCCAGAGGTTGTATTCCTGATTTATAAATATACCTCTGTACTTTACCGCAGGTGCGCCCTGTGTGTAGCCGCCGCTTGGGAGCGTTACATAAATCGCGTCACTGTGCTGTGGTGTTACGTCCGCCCACCATTCCCACGGCGATACACCCATTTTCTCGGAAAGATCATAAATGCCGTACATGGTTCCGCGCTTATCCGCGCCGGCTATTACAAGCTTACCGTCAACAGACTGCAGGGTAAACGCTTCCCACTCGCCTTCAACATCGGCGACATCCAATTTACCGCTTGATATTAAATCATCAATGGCGACTGATTTACCTATCGTTCCTATGACAATGTCTGCGGACGAGTTCGTCTTTGATGTAAATTCACCGTAAACAGGCGTTAGCGGCGTCTGCTTATCATCATTCGACCAAACCATACCCTTGACTGTTTCTCCCTGCGACAGATTTACCGCCTTTTCAAAGGTAAATACTCCATCTGAGTAATTCTCCGAGAACTGAACCGAGGACAGCGTACCGCTGCCCTTATATACGGCAATAATGCCCTTGCCATTTTCTATTGTTGTTCCTGTTATAAGCTTCGGTGCGTTCCCCAAAACCACGCCTGTGCCACCTTCGGAAGTATCAAGGCTGTTTATAATTTCGGGTTTGGCACCCGTTACGGCTTCTATGTCGGCCTTCAAGTCATTAGCAGCCAATACAACTCCCTCATAATCAGAGCTGTCAACATAGATTTTAGGTGTTTTCGTTTTTGAGGCAATTTCAATATCGCCGCCCACCGCGCTGACATAGCCCGAAACAGTCGGAGAGACTGTTTCGGAAGCCGCAGCGTTTATATTCGCAAAGGCCGGAAAAAGAGAGAGAATTAATGCCAATGCGCTTACTGATGAAATTATCCTTTTCATAATCAGATACCTCCTAATCTACCAAACAACTCTTTTACAGTGTCATATGCCATTTTGGGGCGTCTATACTCATCCACAATACCCTTGTTGTTGTGACAGCGTGCGCGGGTTGCGAACCAGTCGCCCTCCTCCGTCACGCGGCAGTCCGCAAACTGCCATATGAAAACGCCGCATATTCTGTAATCGTTCATATATACCTCAAGGTTTTCACGAATCAAATCTGCCTGCCGTTCCTCGCTCCACTTGCAGCGCGAACGGTCACGATAGCCGTAAATAGCAGCCGCGCCAAGCTCCGATACGATTATCGGTTTATTATCGCCGCCGCTTTCCTTAATCCAATCAATTTCACGGTTGTTTCTGTCCGCAATATCATCGTCCTTGTACCACTTTGTGTACATATTGAACGACACCACATCGGGAAGGTCGAGCGTTATATCCGTGAAATGGCGGCAGGTGGCCGAGGTTACGGGGCGGCTTTGATCCATGCTCCTTATCTGGTCGTATTGTTTTGCATACATTCTCCTGCCTTCGTCGGTTTCGGCGGCGCACTCGTTCAGAATGCCCCATATTACGATTGATGGGTGGTTGTAATGATTTTCTATCATTTCGCGTATACAATCCTCGCACTGCTGCTCAAAGTTGGGGTTTTGCATATCCTCCAGCTTAAAGCCGCGAGCGTGGTTTTCCTCCCAAACGAATATTCCTCGTTCATCGCACAAATCAAGAAAACGCTCATCGTTGGGGTAGTGGCAGGTTCTTACCGCGTTTGCGTTCATATCCTGCATCAGGTCTAAATCCTGTACCATGTGCTGCAAGGTAACCGCGCAGCCGTCAACGGCGTAGTCCTCGTGACGGTTAAAGCCCTTCATATAGAACGGCTCGCCGTTTAAGTATATTTTTGTGTCCCTCACTTCAACGGTTCTGAAGCCCACACGGTCAATCAAATCGTCTATTTCTTCACCGTCAACTGACAGGGTTGTGTTTATATAATACAAATTCGGTTCTTCATGCGACCATGCGTTTACGCCGTCAAATTCCTCATCGAACACCGTAAGCGTTTCATCATTCGCGCCGATGTTTACTCCGCTTACCATTTCTTTTCCCGCGAGAGTTGCTTTAACTGTCACACTCTGCGGGTTATCTGACACATTGGCGATTAAAAGCTCAATTTTTGCATTCCATTTTCCGTCCTTAATGTACGGTGTAAAATGTATATTTTTTATCCATGCGTCAGATATGCTTTCAAACACAACAGGGCGCGTTATGCCGCCGTAGGTGTAGTAGTCGTTGGGTGTGTGGAGCGCACTGTGAACGCCAAAGGTGTTGTCCACTTCAACCTTTATTTCATGCTCGCCTGCCGATACGTTTTTCACTATTGCGGAGAACGGCGTAAAGGCGTTGTAGTGGTGCGCGATTTTCTCGCCGTCAAAATATACATCCGCCGTGTGGCTCACGCCCTTAAATTCAAGGCGGATATTTCCGCTGTTTTTAATATAAACCTTGCGTGTATATGTTCCCTTGCCGCGGTGTGCTAAAAAGTCTGGGTGCTGCTCCCATACCGAGGGGACAGGTAACTGATAGTCCTTATCGAAGCCCTCCATACGGAAATCCCACATTCCGTCAAGCTCCTTTACCTCTCTTATAATGTGCGTATCAAATAAGCGTTTCATTTTACTGTCCCCTTTCTTATATTTACATTTGCTATTTTAGTGTCCCCTATGTCGGAGAGTGAGAAGTCCTGCTCCGCTTCTAAGGTTATATTTTCAAGTGTCACGTTTTGGGGCGGCTTTTCGGGCAGACCTTTTAGCTGTATGCCAACCTTTACGTCCTTACCTTTGATGTTTTTGATTTCTATATTCTTAAATTCACTCGGCGTGTTTGTTCTCGGCATCACTGTGCTGAACTCGTAGAACATATTTATCTGCACAGCTTGGTCTGAAACATTGTTGATTTCTATATTTTCCATTTTTACGCCGTCCACATAGCCGCCGCGTCCGCGCATTGACTTTAGCCGCAAGCCCTGCATTGTGCCGTTTATTTTACAATCATGGGCGTATACATTTTTAATGCCGCCCGATATTGCGCTGCCTATGACTATTGCGCCGTGACCGCCGTTCATAGTGCAGTTTCTTATCTCAATGTTCTCACAAGGCTTATGTACGCGCCAGCCGTCCTCGTTCAGCCCTGAATTTATGGCTATACAGTCGTCACCTGTTTCAAAGGTGCAGCCCTCTATAAGAACATTTTTGCAGGAGTCGGGGTTTAGTCCGTCGGTGTTGTGACCGCGCGTCAGAACATTCACATTTCTTACCGTCACATTCTCGCAGTATACGGGGTGAATTGTCCACTGCGGGCCGTCAATAATTGTAAAGCCTTCAAGCAGTACGTTTTTGCAGTT
>JAFQYK010000071.1 GCA_017406485.1 Clostridia bacterium | reverse complement strand
TCCGAGAAACGCTCGGGTTGACACAATACGCCTTTCAAAAGGCTGGCGCGATGAAACGTATCACTACGCTATCACACTTTTAGCAGACGATGATTATATCAACGCCGTTGTTGACGCTAAGACGGACGAAATTTACTTCTACTACCGTTCTTCATACCGCGACAGTGAAGATATCGAAAATCAGAATGACGCAGTTCTGCGTGAGCTTGCAGGCAGTAAGGCTGACGAGTTTAAGTATGACGACGAGAGAAAGCAGTATGTGCGCTATGTAAACGGTATTGAGGTTCAGGGCAACGGCGCGTATATGACCTTCTCGGACGGTGTTTTAACTCAGTACCATATCGGTTATTCCGATGCTGAATTTCCGTCAGTTGACGGTGTTATAAGTTCAGAGAATGCGGCGAAAAAGATGTTTGAGCAGACCGAATACAAGCCGGTGTGCGTGGTTGGATACAACGGTGACGGCGAGACCTGCCTTTATCCGGTGTACAGTCTTGACGCGCTTTCGATAAATCCCTTTACCGGTAAAGCTGTTGACGGACAAAATAATGAATTTACTCCGGGTGTGGATAATACTTCCCTCACCTACTCAGACATTTCCGGTCATTGGTCGGAAACATATGTAACCGCGCTTGCCGAGTACGGTATCGGCTTTGAAGGCGGCGAATTCAAGCCGGACGAAAAGATTACTCAGTCAGACCTTTTAACACTTTTAGGCACAATCTACGGCGGCGGTGACGTGATTGTATTCCTTGACAATAAGGTGCAGGCTGACGGCGTATATTCACGCGCTATTTCAAATAATATCATAAACGAGGACGAGCGCGACGACAACGCCGTGCTGACGCGTGAAACGGCTTCAATTTATCTCATTCGCGCAATAGGCGCGGAGCAGTACGCAAGGTACAACGACATTTATGTGACGCCGTTTGATGATGTTACGGAAAACAAGGGTTATATCGCGCTTTTAAGCGCAATGGGTGTTGTAAACGGCAACGGCGGCCACTTTAACCCCGAACGCGAAATCACACGCGCGGAAGCGGCAGTTATGCTTTATAACTATTTAAACAGATAACACGGCGAAACAAAAAATACGGCTTGCATTTTTTCGCAAGCCGTATTTTTTTAATTAAAACTGTTTCATTTCTTCTATCCATTTGACAAGATCGGCGCCGTAGTTGATCTCAGGGCACCATCTTCCGCCAAGCTCCTCTACATATCTGACCGTTCCTGCCCAATCTAATGATTTTACCACGTTATATCTTCCATGAACTTCGCCTATAGGCGGAACTCCTACGTATGCGCTCATATGGTTAAAGTGTCCTCTCACTCCATCGTCGGGTGTTGCAAACGATTCAAAGTTTTCTATCAGCTTTTCCGGTGTCGGATTTTGAATTTTTATTCCCGCCCAGTTATTCATTTCCGGCTTGACCGTTCCGGTGTACTTGCCGTAGCCGGTTTCCTTTGCCGCCTGGGCAAACATCACGTCGGGACGTATTCCGAACTGCTCACCGTAATACCAGTAAATCGGCGCGACCTCAAGATAAATATCAGCCGCGTTTTTCGACTTCGCCCAGCTTACAGCCTGCTCAAGCGTCACCTCCGGCTTGCCGGTTATCAGCGTTTTATCCGCAGACGGTTCAAGCGCCCTGTACAAGAACGCGCACGCTTCAGCGCGTGTCAGAAGATTTTTGGGCAGAACGTTTCCGCCGTCACCGAGCAGGTATCTGTCCAAAACTGCCGTTTCTACCCAGTTTTTATACGCGTCATCCACCTCCGCGGCATCGCCGAAGTTAAATACCGTGACCGAGGTATCCCTCGACGGCTTTCCTCCGGATACCGCCACAAGAGTAGCGGCAAATTCCTCGCGCGTCACATATTCGCCGCCTTTAAAATCCGCGTCCTTCTTCGGCATATAATTCTGCAGGGCAAGCGAATAGTCCGCATACCAATCCGAAGCCTTGAAATCATCAAACTGTGTATCTGCGGCGCGTTCCAATCCGAATGCATCGGTAAATATCCTCGCCATCTGGGCGCGTGTGAGATTACCGCCGAGGTCAAAGTTACCGAACTCATCGCCGGATAAAATACCGTTATTAAAGCAGTACTCAGCCGATTCCCTCGCCCACGGGTACGAGGCTATTTCCCTCTCAAAGCTGTCTGCCATTGCACATACAGGCGCCAAAGTCATAACAGCCGCAAGAGTTAAAGCTATTATCTTTTTCATAACATTCTTTCCTTTCAGTGTATGATGAAACCATTATACACTATATCCGGAAAAAATGCAAATCAAACTCCAAAAAATACCGAAAGCAACAGATCCCGTATAATATCGCCTATTCCCTTTTTCTTTACCTCGCTTGCCGCGTTAAGGTCGATTTCGGCAAGAATTTCGCCGTTTTGCGTTATTTTAAGTGTGCCGACCTTGTCACCCGCCGCAACCGGCGCGGTGATGTTTTCGTACCAGTCTATTTCCTTCTCTATCGCTTCTGTGCTGCCCTTTTTTAAAAGCGCGCTGTAGCCCTCCGCGGCGATCGCGCCGACCTCGTCCGTTACGCCCTTCTCAACCGGAACCGTACCCATATTGTCGCCTGCCGTCACCTGCGTGCTTACGGTGTAGGTTGCAAAGCCGTAGTCAAGAAGCGTCCTCGCGCCGTCAAAACGCTTCTGCGACGTAGGCGCGCCTAAAACTACGGCGATAAGCTGCATATCGTCGCGCTTCGCGCTGGCGCTGAGGCAGCAGAGCGCCTTTGACGTGGAACCTGTTTTAAGACCGTTTGCGCCGTCATAATAGCGG
>JAFQYK010000583.1 GCA_017406485.1 Clostridia bacterium | reverse complement strand
TCGCGAGCTTGTAAAGGATTTGGCTACAATTTTCCGCACACGTATTGAGCTTAGGCAGATTGGCGTGCGCGATGAGGCAAAAACGCTCGGCTCAATCGGTGTTTGCGGCAGAAGCCTTTGCTGCAGCCGGTTTTTGGAGGAGTTTGTTCCGGTGTCAATCAAAATGGCGAAGGAGCAGGGCTTATCACTTAACCCCTCGAAAATCTCAGGCGCGTGCGGCAGACTTATGTGCTGCTTAAAGTACGAGCAGGATACGTATGAGGAGCTTTTAAAGGTTACACCCAGACAGGGCGCGCTTGTCAAGACTCCTGCCGGCAACGGTACGGTTGAGTATGTGAGCCTTTTAAAGGGACTTGTCAAGGTGAAATTAGAGGATGAAAACGAGAAAACCTTGAAAGAATTTAACGTTTCAGATGTAAAACTTTTAAAGAAAGGCAAAAGCAACAGCTTACCCAAGGAAGATAACACTAACTAATATTACGCTTGTGAACTATTGAAAAATACATTTTTTTATGGTATTATATTAACATAGATATTTATTTAACAACCATAAGGAGGTGTACAAATATGGCATTTGCAATTTCAAATGAGTGCATTATGTGCGGTGCGTGCGCACCTGAGTGTCCGGTTAGCGCAATTTCTGAGGGTGATTCTCAGTACGTAATCGACGCAGATACTTGTATCGAATGCGGAGCTTGCGCAGGCGTTTGCCCCGTAGGCGCACCGGCTCAGGCGTAAGTTGAAAACCAAAAGGACGTTGCTTTTTGCAGCGTCCTTTTTTGTGTATATGGAGGTTTAATTTATGGATAATACAAAACGACTGCTGGATTTTATCGAGAAAAGCACTGACGCGTTTAATACCGTTAAAACGGTTACGGAAATATTAACGGAAAACGGCTTTACAGAGCTCAAACGAAGCGATATATGGAACTTACTGCGCGGAGGCAAGTATTTTACAACGGCCAACTCCTCGTCTGTTATCGCGTTTACAGTGCCTGAGAATGAACCGGACGCGTTTTTTATAACCGCGTCGCATACAGACTCTCCTTCCTTTAAGCTAAAGAGTAATTTTGAGCTTGACGGCGATAATATGGTACGTCTAAGCGTTGAGGGCTACGGCGGTATGATTAAGTCAACCTGGCTCGACAGACCTCTCGGCATCAGCGGACGCGTAGTGACGGAGAAGAACGGCGCGATTGTGTCGCACACGATACGGCTTGACCGCGATCTGGCTGTTATACCAAACCTTGCGATACACTTAAACCGCGACATTAACAAGGGCTATGAGTACAATACAAAGAATGATATGTGCGCGCTTACAGGTACGGAAAAGAGCAGGATTTTGGAGCTTGCGGCAGAAAACGCAGGTGTAAAGCGCGAGGATATTTTAGGGTTTGATTTGTATTTGTATAACCGTGAGGGCGGCAGGATTTTCGGTACGGATAATGAATACTTTGCCGCGCCGAGAATTGATGATTTACAGTGCGTATTCGCAACGCTTGACGCGTTTGTTGCCTCTCCCCCGTCAGATAATGTCCGGGTGTTTGCCGCGTTTGACAATGAGGAGGTCGGCAGCGGCAGCAAGCAGGGCGCAAAGTCAACCTTCCTCGCTGATACGCTTAAAAGAATAAATACCGCCTTAGAGCAGAGTGACGAACAATATAACGCTATGCTTGCCGCAAGCTTAATGCTCTCGTGCGACAACGCTCACGCTCTTCACCCCAACCACGCGGATAAATCTGACAGCTTAAACCGCGTATATATGAACGGCGGCGTAGTTATAAAGTACAATGCAAATGCAAGCTACACCACTGACGCAGTGAGCGAGGCGGCGGTCAAAACGCTTTGCAAAAGGGCGGATATTCCCTATCAGCTATACGCCAACAGAAGCGACCTTCCCGGCGGCTCGACACTCGGCAATTTGTCCGCCGAGCAAGTTTCAATCAATACTGCGGATATAGGTCTTGCACAGCTTGCAATGCATTCCGCATATGAAACGGCCGGCGCAAAAGATACGACATATATGATCAGGCTTATTAAGGAATTTTACAAAGGTGAGCTGAAACTATGATAATTGATTTCCACACGCATATTTTCCCCGATAAGATTGCCGAAAGGGTTATCGCAACGCTTGAAGCCGGTATTCATAACCGCTTCAGAGAAGATGTAAGGGCGGTTATCGGCGCGACGCTTGACGATTTAAAGACTTCTATGGCGGAAAATAACATTGATTATTCAGTGGTTATGCCGATTGCAACAACGGTCACGCAGTATGAGAGTATAAACAATTTCGCGCAGCTTGTGAACGAAACGGACAGCATTTTTTCGTTTGGCAGCCTTCATCCTATGCAGGAGAATTGGGAAAGTGTGCTGTATGATATTAAGACAAAAGGGTTAAAGGGTATCAAGCTGCACCCGGAGTATCAGCAGTTTTATATTGACTGTCCCGAATCACTGCGTATTCTCCGGAAATGCGAAGAGCTTGACCTGACGGTTGTGCTGCACGCGGGCAAGGATCACGGCGTGGATCCGCCGGTTCACTGCACGCCCGAAAGACTCAGGCACGCGCTCAATTATGTGAGCGGCGAAAAAATTGTTGCCGCGCACCTTGGCGGCTGGGATTTATGGAATGACGTAGAAAAATATCTTGTCGGCACAAATGTGATGTTTGATACGGCGTTTACGGTTGACTTTATTGACAAGACGCAGCTTGTAAGAATTATACACAGCCACGGCAGCGGGAAGATTGTATACGGCACTGATTCACCGTGGGAAAAGCAGTCACACGCGGCGGAGGTTTTAAGGGAGTTGCCGCTTACAAAAGATGAGCTTGACAATATATTTTACAAAAACGCGCAAAAACTTTTACGCTAAATTGAAAAAAATATTGAGTTGCGGAAGAAAATGGGGTATAATATAATTATCTTGAAAATTTTGGGAGCAGATTTATGTTTGATAACGATATAAGCATAGACCTCGGCACAGCTACAATGCTCGTCTATATAAAGAACAAGGGCATAGTTCTGCGTGAGCCTACGGTTATCGCGGTGAACACCAAGACAAACGAGGTGTGCGCCGTCGGTAAGGACGCGCTTAAAATGCTCGGCAGAACACCGCCGCATATTCAGGCGGTCAGGCCTCTTATTGACGGAGTAATCTCAAATCTAACGCTGACCGAGGAAATGATAAAGTATTTCTTTAAAAAAATATTGTCGCGAACCATAGGCAGGCCGAGGATTATGATGTGCGTACCGTCCGGCGTCACGGATGTTGAGCAGCGCGCAGTTATTGACGCGGCGCGCGAAATGGGCGCGAGGGATATTTATATAATTGAAGAGCCTGTCGCGGCGGCTTTGGGCGCGGGGTATGATATTTCACGCGCGAGGGGTACAATGGTCGTTGACATCGGCGGCGGAACAACCGATATTGCTGTGCTGTCTTTGGGCGGTATAGTGGCTTCACGTTCACTCAAAATCGCCGGTGACGAGTTTAACGAGGCGATTGTGCGATATATGCGTAAGGAAAAAAATATGCTCATAGGTCCGCGAACGGCTGAACGCGTCAAGCTCGAGGCAGGCGGCGTTATACCGCGCGGCAAGGAGATTTTGACCGAGGTTAAGGGTATAAGTGTTATTTCGGGACTTCCAAAGTCAATCACCGTCACTTCAACGGAGCTATGTACGATTTTTGACGACTTTGTGTATAACATCACAGAAAGAGTGCGCGAGGTTCTGGAGGAAACGCCGCCGGAGCTGCACAGCGATATTATTCAGGACGGCATCATTATGACCGGCGGCGGCTCGCTGATTTACGGTTTGGATAAGCGGATAAGCGACGCGGCGGGCGTAAGGGTGCTTTTGGCGGATAATATAGTGGATTGTGTTGCGCTGGGCGCGGGTAAGGCGCTGGAGATGCTTGACGAGGTCAAGGATCCCACGCACGTATTCCACAAAAAGGCGTATATAAGAGATTAGCTTCCTCCACACGTAGGGGCTGGCGTCCCCGACAGCCCGTCCCCGACCACCTTACGGATACAAATATAAATACAAATACAAATTGATAAAAATAAGGAGATATGATTATGGAAAAGGAAAATGTTGTATTTACAAATGTGGAAATTCAGAAGATACTCCCCCATCGTTACCCGTTTTTACTTGTTGACAAGATAACCGAGTTTGAGGAGGGTAAACGCATTAAGGGTATTAAGAACGTTACGGCGAATGAGCCGCAGTTTACCGGCCACTTCCCCGGAAATCCGATTATGCCCGGCGTGCTTATAACCGAAGCGCTGGCGCAGGTCGGCGCGGTTATGCTTCTGTCAATGCCCGAAAACAAGGGCAAGCTCGGTGTTTTCACAGGCATAAACAACTTCAAATTCCGCCGCCAGGTGGTACCGGGCGACACGCTTGTTTTGGAGGCGGAGCTTCTTACATACCGCCACGGTATGGGTAAGGCTCAGGTTAAAGCGACGGTCGAGGGACAGATGGCCGCAGGCGGCGAGATAAGTTTTGCGGTTGTAGATAACGTTGCTAATGATTGAGGATAATGAAGTTTTAGACGACCTGCAGAACGGCTATTATATCATTCAAAAAGAAAACGGCTTCAAGTTTGGTGTTGACGCCGTTTTATTGTCAGATTTCGCCGCCTGCGCGCGGTCAAAAAGCACGCTCGATTTATGCACAGGCACAGGTATTGTGCCAATTCTTTTGGCGGCGAAAACCGATACGCAAAATATATGCGGTCTTGAAATACAGTCCGATATTGCGGAGATGGCGCAAAGAAGCGTTGAATACAACAAGCTCACAAGCCGCGTACATATCACCTGCGGCGACCTTAAAAACGCGCCCGAAATTTACGGCAGGAGTGTTTTTGATAAAATTACGGTTAATCCGCCGTATATGAAGGGCGGCGCGGGATTGCAGAATAGTACGGATACAAAATCTATTTCGCGTCACGAGGTATTATGTACGCTTGACGATGTGCTTCGCGTAAGCGCGCAGCTTCTCATTTCCAAAGCGCGGTTTTTTATGGTACACCGTCCGTCAAGACTTGCGGATATAATGTGCACTATGCGCCGGTATAATATTGAACCGAAACGGCTTCGTTTTGTTCATCCGTCAGATGGCAAGGCGCCGAATTTGCTGCTTGTCGAGGGTATGAAGGACGGCGGCGAGGAGCTTAAAATAATGCCGCCGCTGTATGTGCATAACGCGGAGGGCGGTTATACAGAGGAAATTGACAGAATTTACGGGAGAATAAAATAGATGGCAGGAAAATTGTACTTATGCGCGACACCGATTGGTAATCTGGGCGACGTGTCGGCGCGATGCCTTGAGGTGTTTAACGCGGTATCGCTTATTGCTGCCGAGGACACGCGGCGCACACTGCAGCTTCTTAATCATTTTGAAATATCAAAGCCTTTGACAAGCTACCACGAGCATAACAAAAAAGAAAAGGGCGGATATATTATTTCGCTCCTAAAGGACGGTAAAGATGTCGCGCTCGTTTCGGACGCGGGCACTCCGGCAATTTCCGACCCCGGCGAGGATTTGGTGAAGCTGTGTATTGAAAACGATATTGAGGTAACGTCTATCCCCGGCGCGGTGGCAGGCATAAACGCGCTGATACTGTCGGGGCTTAATACAAGGCGGTTTGCGTTTGAGGGATTTTTATCGGTGAACAAGCGTCACAGGCGCGAACACCTTGAAAGCGTCAAAAATGACCCGCATACGCTGATATTTTACGAAGCGCCGCACAAGCTGAAAAACACGATTTCAGATATGCAAAAGATTTTCGGCGGTGACAGGAAAATAGCGTTGGCGAGGGAGCTTACAAAGGTACACGAGGAGGTCATACGCCTTACGCTTGACGAAGCGGCGGCGTATTATGAGATAAATAATCCGCGCGGCGAATATGTTATAGTAGTTGACGGCGCTAAGGAAACCGAAAACGAGGCTGAAAACCAATGGGAAAATGTTTCCGTAAAGGAACACGTTGATAGGTTTATCGCAGAGGGTATGACGCAGAAGGACGCCATAAAAAAGGCGGCAGAGGCGCGCGGAGTACCGAAACGCGAGGTGTATAACGAGTACCATAAGGAGGACTGAATATGAAAATGAGGACAAAAGCATTACTTGCAGCAGCAGTTGTTACAGGTATATACAGCGCTGTGAACGGTAAAGGCCCGTTTAACAAGATAAGATTTAAGGAACAGCACGAACATATTTCAAATTATGTAAACACCCACCACCCCGGAGCGTTCTATACGCCGATCAGCGCCACAAAAAACGGATGGGTGACTGTCATACGGCGCATAGGTTTACCGAAAATAATACTGTACGTAATATGCGACAAGAATAATAACTATATATTTACAGAATCTACCGTAAAGGAAAAGTAACACAAACGCCGCCTTTGACATAGTATATGTCAAAAGGAGGTAATGAAAATGTGTTTATTCAACGGTAACTCAAACGATAACAACAATTCATGGATTTGGATAATCATTATTGTTGTACTTGTGCTTCTGTGCACTGACGGCAATATATTCGGCAATAACAACAATAACTGCTGCTGCAACGACAGATGCAACGATGATGACTGCTGCTGCTAAGAGGCGCTGCTGCTAATCCAAATACATTTGCCGCTGCCTTCGGGCGGCGGTTTTTTTGCGGACTTGACATAATCACTGCTTATGTGATAGAATATGTACAATTTGGAGGTGCGTATTCTTGAAAAAAATAATTGCCCTTGCGGCATTTTGTATAGTTTTAGCGGCTACGTGCATCAGCGCGTCGGCTGCGGCGAAGGTCTGTACGCTTATGTATCACAGCGTTACGTCCGATGTGGACAGACTCTCGGATTACACCGTAACACCGGAGCAGTTTGAGAACGACATACGCTTCTTTATGGCGTGCGGATACATACCTATGACAGCTACCGAGCTTGCGACGGAAAATCTTTCTCTGATTGACAACAGAAAGATATTGCTTGTCACACTTGACGACGGTTATGATAATTTCTACACAGAGGTATTCCCTATTTTGCAGAGAAATAACTGTAAGGCCACAATGTTCCTTATAGGCTCTTACATTGACCGTTACGGCTATCTTAACCGCGACCAGGTTTATGAAATGGCGCACAGCGGGCTTGTTGAAATAGGAAATCACACCGACGCTATACACCACACGCCGGTTGGTTTACTTTATGATATTTATAACGACAATGAAACGATTTTGGAGGTTGTCGAGGACATCAGAAGAAACGGCATTGTGCTCAAAACGATTACCGGTTATGACATATACAGCCTGTCCTGGCCATACGGCTACTACACAAGCTATTTAGACAGATTGATTAAGAGCCAGCTTGGATACAAAATATCGTTTGGAACAAGCTGGGGCGTGAACTTCTTTAACGGTAACACGTCAACGCCCCTGAAGCGTATGAACCGTGAAAGCTCGGCGACTACAAAAGAGGTATTTGACAGAGCTAACCGCCTTCTTTCATAAAAGAAAAAAAGAAAGGGCTGATAAGGATGGATAGAGTTACTCTTGCAAACCACAATATCAGTCCTCAAAAAGATAAGATATTGCGCGTTGTCGGATGCCCGCGCGAAGGCGCGGCGCATTCTTTGGCGGCGCGCTATTTTGATGAAGTCTTGCCGGAGCTTATGAGCGAGGTAAGACTGTACGCCGAGGCTGTTTGTAATGATAAGGTGTTTTATTGCGCGCTGTCGCTTGGCGGGGGTGTAAGCGCGCTTATAAGCCGCTATTTTGACGACGGCGAAGGTATGAAAGGACTTATCGCGGACGCGCTGGCAGACGAGGTTTTGTTTGAAGCGGATACGGCATTATCACTTGAAATAAAGAAAAAATGCGCCGAAAAAAAAATCGGCATTAAAAAGCGTCTCTTTGCGCCGGAGGATTTTCCTCTCGCGGAGCAGCCGGTTATACTTGAAAAGCTCGGCAACGCTCCTATAACGCTTACAGACGCATTTATGTTCTCCCCCGTTAAAAGTATGGCATATATGCTTGAAACAACGGATGACGACAATTTATTTAACGCTCAGCACGACTGCCGCCGGTGCAGCGCAAAGGATTGCCCACGAAGAAGCGCGGACTATGACGGTAAATTTGAGATACTGTCAGACTATGCGTATACGCCGGAAATCAGTAACGGTAAATGCGCGGTTTGTATCGACATAGGCACTACCACACTTGCGTTTGAGTATATATCGGCAGGCGAAAGAGTTTCATATAAGGCTGTAAACCCACAGAGAAGGTTTGGTTATGATGTTCTCTCACGAATAGACGCGGCAAACCGCGGACGGCTCAGCGAGCTTAAAAGCGATATTGCGCTTGCGATTAAAAAGGGCCTGGCGGCTGTCACCAAGGGCAAAAAACAGCCGGATAAAATTATTATTGCCGGCAACACCACTATGGTGCATTTGCTTTTGGGTGCGTCGTGCGCAACACTTGGGATTTATCCGTTTAAATCCGACCACCTCGCGCCTGTACAAACCACTCTTGACCGCCTTTTGCCCACAAACGAGGAAATACCTGTAACCGTCATTGGCGGCATTTCGGCGTTTGTCGGCGGTGATATTGTCAGCGGCCTGTATATGTGCGGCTTCCACAAGACGGACAAGATAAATCTGTTTGTCGACCTTGGAACAAACGGTGAAATGGCTGTCGGTAACAGAGAAAGAATTATCGCCACGTCTGCCGCTGCCGGTCCGGCGTTTGAAGGCGGTATGATCACATCAGGTATGGGCAGTGTTGACGGCGCAGTTTGCGGCGTTGAGCTTATGCCGCTTAACATTCGTACAATCGGCGGCAAGGAGCCGGTTGGTATTTGCGGCAGCGGCATTATTGAGCTTGTTTCGGAAATGCTCGACAGTAAAATTATTGATGAAACAGGTCTACTTACCGGAAAATATTTTGAAAACGCCTTTGCGCTCACTGATAAAATCACTTTTACTCAAAGCGATATACGACAGGTACAGACGGCTAAAGCGGCGGTACGCGCCGGTATTGAGTGTCTGTTAAATGAGTATGGCGCCGGATATGACGATATTGATACGGTTTACCTTGCAGGAGGCTTTGGCGGCGCGCTTGACGCGCGGAAGGCGGCAAATATCGGTATTCTCCCCCGTCCGCTTGCGGATAAGACGAAAGCCGCTGGCAACAGCTCACTCGGCGGCTGCGTAAGGCTTTTTGCCGAGGGCGGCTTGGACGAAACGGAGAAATTACGCGCTGTTTCAAAGGATTTTCCGCTTGGCGAAAACGAGAAATTTAATGAGCTTTATATAAAATATATGAATTTTGGGAAGGAGTAATATTATGTTGTATTTAGGCTGTCATTTATCGGCTTCAAAGGGTTATCTGCATATGGGTAAGGAGGCGAAAAGCATCGGCGCGAACACGTTCCAGTTCTTTACGCGAAACC
The DNA here is from genome assembly GCA_017406485.1 of Clostridia bacterium. Lineage (GTDB taxonomy): Bacteria > Bacillota > Clostridia > UBA1381 > UBA1381 > Hominilimicola. The sequence goes on along the minus strand of JAFQYK010000583.1, from coordinate 664 downwards.
CGCGCGGCGGCAGCGCAAAGGCGATTGACGAAAATGACGTAGAAGCGTTCCTCGCGTTTATGGAGGAAAATAACTGGAAGCATATTTTAGCGCACGCTCCATACACATTAAACGCCTGCTCCGATAAGCCGGAAACACGCGATTTCGCGCTCAGAACTATGAAGGACGATCTTATGCGTATGGAGTATACGCCGGGTCAGATGTACAACTTCCACCCCGGCAGTCACGTCGGTCAGGGCGTTGAAGTTGGTATTGATTTCATTATAAAGCAATTAAACGAGTGTCTTGTGCCCGAAATGACCACAACGGTACTTTTGGAAACAATGGCCGGCAAGGGCAGTGAGATTGGACGGTCGTTTGAGGAATTAAGGGCAATAATAGACGGTGTGGAGCTTAAAGAAAAGATGGGCGTTTGCCTTGATACGTGTCACGTTTATGACGGCGGCTATGATATTGTGAATAATCTTGACGGCGTGCTTGATGAATTTGACCGCATTATCGGGCTTGAACGTTTAAAGGCTATCCATATGAACGACAGTAAAAACCCATTTGCGTCGCACAAGGACAGACACGAGAAAATCGGCGAGGGCAGTATCGGATTTGAAACTATGGTAAAGATTATTAACCACCCGAAGCTGCAGGGTATTCCGGTATTTTTGGAAAC
>JAFQYK010000582.1 GCA_017406485.1 Clostridia bacterium | reverse complement strand
ATATCCGTAAATCATCGAAAAATCCTCCCTCTTAAAATTATCGTGTGCGTATTATAGGATATAAACAAAAATATGTCAACCGGTTTCTTTTATATTTATTTAAAAAATATCCCTTATCTTTAATACGATAACCATATCAAACATAAGGGAGAGCATTATAAATGAAATCAACTGTTTTCTTTTATACGGTATTCTGTCAAATTTTCATTATCGCAAATAAGCGTATTCGATTGCCGCCCTTTCCACTCGGTCTGTATTATCTTCCATAATCTCTCTAAGTAAGTGTTCACACAAAATTATATTTGCCATAGCCTGTGTATCATCTGCCTTGTGTTTCATTATGCGAGTAGTATGTTTCAGCTTACGAGCCACAAATTTTAATCTTTCCGCTACAACATCTTTGTCTTTTAAAATTATCATAATTCAGCCTCCTGCATATACGGACTAACCTTTTTATACATCTTAACAATCGTTTCTGTTGCCGCTGTGCTAATATCAGATGTGCCGTTGCCTGCTGGTATCAATATTTCATCTTCAACTATTACTTGCATGGCTATATCCATTATCGCTGACATTATCCTTGCTTCATCATCAGTTTCGCATAAAATCTCGACCGCTTCTTTCTTTATCCGCTTATGCTCTTTTAGCATATCATCAGCCAAAATGCGGACATAAACAACATCTGCGCTTCCGTCTTGTATTCGCTTTCTTAATTTGTCAATCAATATTATCGCTTCATCAAAGCGTCGGTATATCAGTTCCTTATCCCCATAAATATTGCACGCTCCAAATAAATGCTTAACAATATTGTTGATTTCTTCATCAAGATTTATCGTGTTATTGCCTTTATTTAATATTTTCATTATACAAGTCCCCTTTGCTTTCCGTTTATTTTTATTGTATTGATTTTGTTTATACGCCGACAGGCAAGGGGACACTGTATGTATTTACTCTGATATACTCGTCATATCGTCTAATAATCTGCTAAGCTGTGATTTTGCTGTCAGCAGATTAAACGCCGTTTCAAATTCATCCGCCGTTTGCATATTATTTTTTGTTTCCGTAAGTATCGTAATTACGCTGTCAATCGTGTTTTCAATATTACTGTTCAGCTCAATGCAGCTCTTTTCTGTAAATTTCATTGTCAAAACTCCTTTGTATTATTTTTTGGCGTGAAAAAAGTATCCCCTGTGTAGAGGATACCTTATATCGCTTGTTATTTCATTTTGTACTTCTCTCATAAATCATTTTACACGCTTAATAATATGGTAACCATAAATACTTTTCACAACATCACTGACTTCATTGATACTTAAAGCGAATGCAGCGTCTTCAAATTCCTTAACCATAACACCACGTTGGAATGTATATCCATTAGGATTATTTTTAGTTCCCGGGTCTTCTGTATATTCATACATGAGCTTGTCAAAATCCTCTCCTTGTTTAATACGGTCTAACAATTCTTTTGCAAGTTCATAATCCTGCACTAAAATATGTTTCGCAGTAACTTGATTACTTGTTGAGGAAAAATCGCCGTTTTCAAAGCTATCATATTTCTTTTGCCAGTCGCCCATACTGCCCTCGCGGTGTCCGTCATACCATTCTTTTTCTCCGTCAAGCAAAAGCGCATACTGATACACATCGTCTATTGACAAAATTGTTGCATTAACAGCGTCCTGCAAATCAAGCGAATAGAATTTATTTTTTGCAGAATAGTCCAAATTCACAACTACATTATACCCTTGTCCTTCGGGGTTTGGATAACTGCACACTTGTTTTACAGCAATATCCTTTTCCTCTAAAATTGATTTCAAAGTGTCATTTAATGAACGCAATGTTGTGCTTATTGTAGAGGATATATATAAACTGCCGTTATCTATAGCATAATTGTCAATATTGATTACTTTGTCAGGAAGTTCCGCTTGCTTAATAATAACGGCTTTGCTGTCAGCTATCCAATCCACAGAAGCGCCGAATGCGTCTGCAACCGCGCGCAATGGTATAAATGTCCTGTCGCCTATTAGCATAGGTGACACATCTAATACACGTTCAAACGCAGTATCGTAACCTATGTATGCTAAATACATTTGCTGCACATTGATTACTAACCCTATCGCCAAACAATCTTTACTTGATATTATTGTTTTATCTTCCTCGTACCATTTAACATCTGCGCCCAACGCTTCAAATATTGCACGCATAGGCACTAATACCCTATCATTAACAATAACAGGCGGCTGGTCGAATGTCAGCTTGTTTCCGTCAACCAAAACAACTATATCTTTCTGTACATCTGTTGTGATTTTTCGTGGCTTTATTGTATCGGAAGTAAACCAACACTCAAATTTATCCCCGTCCGCAACAGAAGCATAATATACGCTATCATCATAAAATATAAGCATATCTTGAAATTCAGTATTTTCAAAATTGTAAGACCATTTAACTTCGTTATTTATGATAGGATAAGTCATTTCGGCAGGAAATAACGTTGGAATATCAAAAGTGATATTGTTTCCGTCTATGTTTAATATCCGTAAAGAGATATCTTCATCACTGTTATACCATGTTCCGATAAAACTGCTGTAATCATACGGCGGTACGTCATCTGCACACACTGTAATTGCTGTAAGCATTATTACAAATGCCAATAAAATTGATGTTGCCTTTTTCATAGCCGTACCTCTTAATCATTCTCGCTTATTATTCTAAATGCTTTTGCCGTTTCATCATAGAAAATTATATCATCATTATCTGTTATAAGCAACTTATGTTTTATATTATCAAAATTCAGCGCACTCTTATCGTTTACTTGAATAGCACTATCCTTAAAACTATCTATTTTCTTTCCGTTAAAATTATAGCTTTGTATTTCATCATCACTAAAAGTTACAACTTTATTTTCTTTTATACCACTAGCATTGTCTCCGTCAGGATACCATAAATGCTCAGTTTCAAGAAAATCATAGCTACAAAATGCACTTGAATAATAATGTACATAGTAATAGTACCCTATATAATAAATTCCATTATTGCTTTCTATAAAAACATCTGGGGTGTAAGAGTTTGCGTAATTTGTTTTAGCTTTAAAAGTCTCTGCGTCAAATATATTTTCTTTACTTACATAATCACCATTACTAAGCGTACCGATTATGCTATCGTCTGCAAAATTATCTGTTATTACATTCACATCGCCGTCCGCAATTTCGCATAAATACTGATTATTAACTTTATTCACTGAATTGATTTCGTTGTATTTGCCTGTGAATAGTATTCTGTCATTGTTATTATCCCAACAAATACTACTCGCTTCAAAATCCGATAATGTCATTTCGTCATTATCAACCGTCAAATCGTCCAAATCTGCTATTACATCTGTTGCGCCGCTGTCAATATCCAAGCTGCAAATCTCACTGCCGTCAATGTAATATATCGTATCGTCATTGTCAAAGGTAAAAGAATAGCTATTTTCTACGTTTGCTTTCGCTATCGTATCAACACTGTACGGCTTCGGCGTTGGTGTTGGTTCTTCTGTCGGCTCGGGTGTCGGCTTTTCTGTCAGCTCGGGCTTTTCCGTTGGTTTCGGAGTAGGCTTCGCTGTCGGCTTTGGAGTTGTCTTTGTTGTTTCGACAGTATTATCCGCTACGCTTATCGGCTCTGCGATTTCAGCGGGCGTTTCAATTACTTTGTTATCACTGCCATATTGAAATGCTTTCCATAAAAGCGTTGCCGCTTCTGCTCTTGTGAGCGTTCCCTGTCCTCTGAATGTGTTATCCTCAAATCCGCTTATCAAGCCTTTCTCGACCGCTACCGCCACATACGCCTTGATGTTATTTGAAATGCTGTCCGTATCTGTAAATCCCGACAAATACGAGAAATCAACATTTGATACATCATAGCCTTTCAGCCTTACCATTGCCATTGTGACATCTTCCCTTACCGCCGCTTGGTCGGGTCTGTATGTATTGTCTGAATATGCCGTCAAATAGTTTTCCGCCGCATTTACATAAGGTACTGCCCAGTGGTTTTGCATATCTGTAAAATACACATTGTTATCCGCTGTCGGCACACTTGCGGCACACACCATAATTTTAGCAAACTCCGCTCTTGTTACTGTACCGCTCGGTCTAAAACTGCCGTCCTCATAGCCTGCAATTACGCCCCTGTCAACAAGCTCGGAGATATACTCAAACGCCCAGTGGTCTTTCGGCACATCATAAAATCTCTGCGGATAATCTTTGTTTTCGGCGAGAGCCGTTACAGCAGTACCGCATAACATTGTGACCGTCAATAATAGTGCTAATAATTTTTTCATAGTAAACACCCTTTCATAAAAATATTTAATAGATATATTTTAGCATAAACTAGCCTTGATGTCAACTAAATATATCTTTTTAGATAATGCTGTATCATAATTGATTATATAAAATATACTTGTTATGGGGTGATTGCTATGGATAAAACT
>JAFQYK010000581.1 GCA_017406485.1 Clostridia bacterium | reverse complement strand
CATAGCGTGGAACCCGAACGGCTCCGTATCGGCTATCGAGGGAATATTAAGCCCCGACGGACGCGTATTCGGTAAAATGGGACACAGCGAGAGAATAGGTAACAATGTTTCATTCAATGTACCGGGCGAAAAGGATCAGAAGCTGTTTGAGGCGGGCGTAAGCTACTTCAAATAATAAATCGGAGGAATTACAATGAAGAAAATCATATCAATAATTCTGACCGTTATATTTGTGATTTCGGGCGTAACAGTATTAGCGGCGGAAAGCAGACAGGTGCTTTTGTGCTATGACGCAGACGGCGCGCTTGTATATTCAAAGCTTTTAAAGGACGGCGAAAAGGCTGATATTCCGAAAGAATATAAGGACACGGCGAAGAAGATATATGATGTTTCTGCGGAGGAGTTTAGCACGTTTGAGGAAGCAGAGAAAAATGAAACATATTTGACAAGACTCATGTCAAATATGCCTGCCGATAAAAATTACGTCATATCGCCGCTGTCGCTGAAAATAGCAATGATGATGGCGGCAAACGGCGCGGAGGGTGAAACGCAGGCGGAGATTTTAAATGCGTTTGACGTTGACGATATTGACGAATATAACGCAGCCGCAAAGGAAACCATCGCAGGCTTTGATGATGAATACACAGACGCTGAGGTAAACCTTGCAAATTCGATATGGTTCAACAAGGATTACTGCGAAAATAAAAGTGCTGATTTTAGTGCGGAGTATAAGAGTGTTATAAAGGATAGCTATTTTGGCGATTACGGTACCGTAACCGATAAAAATATCGTAAAAACGCTGAACGACTGGATAACGAAGCAGACAAGCGGCAAGATAAGAAATATGGTAACAAAGGAAAATCTTGCTCCGACCGGTAAGCTGCCGCTTTTAGCGCTTGTGAACACCGTATATATGAAGGCTCGCTGGCAGAGTGAATTTGAAAAGTCAGACACAAAAAAGGATATTTTCACCGATATTGACGGCAAGGAAAGCAAAATCGACTTTATGAACAAAACGAGTCATCTTTTTTACTTCAATAACGGTGAAACGCAAATAGTTGAACTGCCGTATGAAAACAGTCTGTCTATGTACGTTGTTCTTGGTGATGCGTCAAACTTTGAAAACGACATAGTTGATAAGAAAATCCGCAAGGTGAAGCTGTCCCTGCCTAAGTTCAAAACAGATTACTTTACAGATTTTAACGAAGTAATTGAAAATATGGGTGCAAAGAAGCTGTTTGAAATGAACAATCCTGATTTCGCGCCTATGGTTACAGGTGTAACCGAGCCTGTCAGAATTGAAACGGTAATGCAGAAAGCGATTATAGATGTCGATGAAAAGGGAACTGAAGCTGCGGTTGCAACGGTCGTGGGCGGCGCAGGCGGCAGCGCGTACAGACCGGATGAGGAAGTATTTGAATTTAAGGCTGACAAGCCGTTCACTTATTTTATATGTGATAACCGCAGCGGTGAAATACTGTTCGCCGGACGGTATGTAAGAGTAGAATAATATAAAAGGGCTGCACCGCAGCCCTTTTAATCACAGAAAGGCAATGTAATGAATCCAAAAATAGGCGTGCTGTTTAAAAGCATAACGGACAGCGACATAAAGGACAT
>JAFQYK010000580.1 GCA_017406485.1 Clostridia bacterium | reverse complement strand
CAAAGCACGGTATAACCGTAAATTCAATATGCCCCGGATATTTCTACACGCCTTTAACGCGTGAAACGCTTGACAGTCCGGAATTTAAGGCATACGCAGACACCGTAATACCGGCTGAACGTTACGGCGAGGAGGGCGAGCTTGACACAACGGCAATTTTCCTTGCCTCGGAAAACTCCGCATATGTAACCGGCACAATTATTCCTGTTGACGGTGGCTACACCTGCGTATAACAGTAATTTGCATTCACGAAAAGGTCTGCGCTTTGCAGACTTTTTTCGTTTGCTTATTGCAAATCAGGTTAAATATCTGTATAATGTGTTGTGTAAACAAAGGATAGATATGTGATAAAAATGGGAGTGGTATTTTGCTAAAGGAACTTATAAGTCAAAAGGAAAAAAAGGTAGAGTATGTTGAGCTTATCTACGATCTCATATTTGTATACATAATAGGCAGAAACAACACGCTTCTGCAGACAATCAGCAACGGTTTTATTGACGGCGGCAAGTTTATGGCGTACATCATAAGCACGCTCGCTGTCATACAGATATGGAACTATACTACATACTACATAAACATATACGGCAGAAACGGCATACGCGATCATGTGTTTCTGTTCATAAATATGCTCCTTATCTACTTTATGGCGGAGGGCATAAATGAGAACTGGGCCACGTATCAGTATCATATAGCGTGGTCGCTGATACTTGTAAATATCGGCGTGCAATATGCTATAGAGCTGAGAAACCACAAAAGCAACGAATACGCGCTGCGGCGTATAAGGCGGCTTATGCTGACGCTGTTTGGCGAGGCGGCAATAGTGCTTCTTGCGCTCCCATTTTACGGTCAGACGGTCAGCGGTATTGTTTCGGCTGCTGCAATCCTTTTCGGTATTGTATCAACTACGCTTGCCGGCAGGAAAAACTGTGCCTGCTCAGGGGGCGTGGATTTCGCGCACCTTACCGAAAGGGCAATGCTGTATGTGGTGTTTACGTTCGGTGAAATGATAATCGTGACCGCGTCATACTTTGAAGGCGGCTTCAGCGCAAACGGCGCATATTTTGCGGTTATGGCGTTTTTAATTGTCGTCGGTCTTTTCCTTAGCTATGAGGTAATGTATGACCGTATAATAGACAGGGAAATGCAGTCAAACGGCCTTCATTATATGTTTATACACATAATACTCATTTTCTCCCTGAACAACATCACCGCCGCGCTGGAGTTTATGCGAAATACAGAAGTTCAGCTTATTCCGAAAACTCTGTTCCTGATATTTTCGTTCCTGCTATACTACGCGTCGCTTATCTCGCTCGGCAGATATTCAAAACTGACCTGCGTGAGAAATAGAAAATTCTACGCCGTAATGTGCGCGCTCGCGGTAAGCTTTACGGCGCTGATGCTGCTCATGCGTGAAATTATGTGGGCGAATATTTTAATCTCCGTAATATACATTTTCGCAGCCGTAGCGGTTATCTACTTCTCGTGGAAAAGGGCGGATTGTAAAATTAAGTAAAACACAAAAACAGGAGCCTCCAATCGGAAGCTCCTGTTTTGTTATGCCTTGACCTTTTCGGCCTTTTTCTTCTTAGGCTTAATCTTGTCAAATTCCTCGTCCTTCTTTAAATTCTCAAACGCAACCGCCATCATCAGCTTAATACGGTTCAATTGATTTACCTCGCTCGCGCCGGGGTCGTAGTCAACGGCGACAATATTCGCCTGCGGGAACTGACGGCGTAATTCCTTAATCATACCCTTGCCGGTAACGTGGTTCGGCAGACAGGCAAACGGCTGTACGCACGCAATATTCGGAACGCCGGAGTTTATAAGCTCAATCATCTCGCCCGTAAGGAACCAGCCCTCGCCGGTGCAGTGACCCAATTGCAATACCTGCTTAGCACCCTCGGCAATATCAGCGATATGCTTCGGTGACCTCGCACGGAACTTCGGATTGCTTTCCATAAGACGCGCAACGTGCTTTCTGTAGCTTTCAATACCCCATATTGCGAGGTTGCACAGCGCCGCCGTAGACGCCTTCATACCGAGATTGTCGCGCTTGAAGTTGTTGTTGTAGAGGCAGTAGAGCATAAAGTCCGCCAATCCCGGCATAACCGCTTCGCCGCCTTCTTCCTCAATGACATCAATAATATTGTTATTAGCGTCGGGGTGGAACTTGACGAGTATCTCACCAACCACGCCGACCTTAGGCTTTTTTATACTCTCGTCAATCTCAATCGCGTCAAAGTCAGCGACAATTTCTTCTATAACCTTTTTCAGTTTTAGGTTTTTATGATTTTTGTTGATAATATCGTTGTAAAGCCGCTTCTGCCATTTATCATGCACCTTGTTTGTTTCACCCTTATGCACCTCATATGGGCGTACACGAAGCGTTACCGACAGCAGCAAATCACCCCACGTACAAGCCTTCAGGAGCCCGTCAACCAGCTTTGGCGTAATTGTAAAGCCGGGGTTACCTTCAAGACCCGAAACATTAAGAGAAATAACCGGAACATTCGGATAGCCTGCTTCTTTTAGCGCCTTTCTCAAAAACGCGATATAATTTGTCGCGCGACAGCCGCCGCCAGTCTGAGTAATCATAACAGATGTATTATCAGGGTCAAACT
>JAFQYK010000579.1 GCA_017406485.1 Clostridia bacterium | reverse complement strand
TATCCTCTACGAACGCCTTTCCTGCATTTTTATAGCCGGAGAGCGTTGATGACCAAGTTCCTGTTGCTGAATCAAAATAACTTACCTTGTTTAATTCCGGATTACAGCGGTCGATAGGCGCTACTATTATAAGCTTAACGCCTGCATTGTGAGCCGCTGTATAGTATTTTTCAAGGTTTGCCGCATAATCGGCTGTACTGTTTTCGTTATGTCCGTACTCAACATAGAGATAGTCGCCCTCTTTCCATTGATTTACCGCGCTGTTAAAGTGAGCATTATCTCCCGATGCAAGTCCGCCCTCGCCTTGGTTTGATACTGTCATATCCGTAAGGTACTTTGAAAGGTACTGTCCCACACCCGCGTAGTTCTGCAAGGGGTAAAAAGGCAGGTATGAATACTGGTCGCAGCCCGTTGAATCCGAGCATACCCAAATTGCTGCTGGCGCATCTTTGGGATCTATCCTTGTAATTTCAAGCGATGCAAGTCCTGCATTTTTGCCTATTATTGTAAAGGTGAGCATATCGTCGGCATAAGTTTTGCCGTCGTTCTTGAAATACACATCCATTACATTGGCGGTAAACTCAACCGTCTTTGTCTCGCCCGCCGCGATTGATAAATCAGTAACGGCAGGGTGGCGTCTTTCGCTGAACACGCTTACGGTCGTTCCTTGTGTTGTATCGCCGCAGCCCACTGTCGCCTTTACCTTATAATAGCTGTGTCTGTCCGCCTTTACGGCAAAGCGTATGGGAACAACCGAGTCGCCTGCGGCATAATCCTTTTCGCCGTAATTTTCAGACCTTATATCCTGTTTAGCGTAAACATTATCACCGGCTACCCCTGCAGCAGCATCATTACCGCCGTTTAACAACCATATACGCTGATCCTTTACCATATCAAACGCGTCATCACGGTAGGTCGTCTTACTGTAGCCGTCCTCGCCCAAGCCTAAAAATCCGTATGTAAGCTTGCTGTCCGTATCTGCCGCGCCGAAATAATCCTTTTCAGCGTCAACCTGTATTGTGCCGTCAGAAGCGGCAGAACCAAAATCAAATACAACCGTATCGCCGTTTTCGAGAATACCGCCGGTAAATTCTGTTTTCCCAACCGGTTGGGTATCCGGTTCGGAACCATCAGATGAAATTTTTATAGTATAGCTTTTACTTGCAAATGTATTTTCTGTTGCTTTAATACGCACCTGTACATTGCTTTTATCCGGAATATCACTTACATCCGCGCCTGTTCCGTCTGTCCATTCCCCGTTGCCTATTTTATACTCCATAGCGGAAGTAATTCCCGTAATAGTTCCTGTGCCGTCTGCAGCTTCGGGCTGCGTTACTGTGAAATCACTTTCGGTGGGAGCATTAGTATCGGAGGGCAATGTGAGATACTGATTAACCGTGCCGTATGTAATGGTAAGCTGCTTAGAAAACCATGTATCGTCTATATCAAGCTCTGTGCTGCCCGCTGCTTTATTGCCTGTTGTAATCTCATTTCCCGTGACTGTATACGCTTCATCACTTACAAAGCCGGTCAGCTTACGGTTTTCATAGTCAATCCTGACAAGCTTTTTCTTTAATGAAACATCATCAATATGAAGTGCAACTCCGCTGTCTTTTGGATTTTGCACTCCCACAACATATCCTGACGAGGGCAATGATGAGCTTGTCTTAAAATCAGTGGTTACAAGCTCCCAATCGGTCGTTGCACTTTTATCTACGGCGGATAGTAATCCTCCGCTGCTGCTGCTTGTTCCAAAGGGATAGGTCTTATCGCCGTTACCAAACATAAGCTGGATCGTACCCTCTGAATTACCCTTTATATATGCTTCAAATTCATAGTATGCAGCCGGTTCAAGCGTAGTAATTCTTTGACCGATAGCCATCGTGGAGCTTGACCACAGCTGTATTGATTTTTCGCCGCTGTGCTTATCACTTGTATCTACTGAATTATTATATCCGTAGGTGGTTTCCCAATTATCAACGGCATTTGTGCCAAACTTCCAATCACCTTTGATACCGCCGATGTCACTTTCAAATCCGCCGTTGGAAAGCAGTTCAGTTGCCGCCGTATCCTCAACATCAGCACTTGCTGTTATGGCAATGTTCATAATACTTATTGCCATCGCAAGAGAAAGCAGCCCGCTTATAAATTTTCTGATTTTCACAACAAAAACCTCCTAAATATATGATATTACTGAGTTTATATAATAATTGTACCTTACTCTCTTATTTATTACAATCTATAATATTGCTTATAAATATGAAATTGTTGCTTAATTATTTGCACAACAAGTGTCAGCACAATTTTTGCTGACACTTATTGTATAGAAAGAGAGAGATGTAGCTTACTGTGTATTGTTGTTCTCCAATCTGACGCTTGCCGAAAGAGGCTTCATCGAATTCAATTCATCCCATACAAACACCTTAATGCTTCCGATTTTTTGTTCTGTGCGGGTATTGTAAATATATGAGTATTATTGCCTCTATCAAAGATTTTGTTTATAACCTCAATATCAATAAGCGCGTTATCCGTACCGTAAACCGCGGCGATAAGGCAATCGTTTTCGGTGTCTGTGATATTCTTTGTGAACCCAACACTGACCTTAAAGCTCTCGTTTACCGGAGCAGATATGGGTTGGTCTGACAGGGATTTGAGCGAAATATTGTCAATCGAATATGATTTTTCTTTAACCTCAACAGATTCCTTTGTATCATAGCTCTTTACAAGGCTCATATTATCAAGCTGTACCCAGTTATCCGCGTACGCATCGGAATACAGTCCTATCTCACATTCGCCGTTCTTAACCTCAATATTAGGTATTACAACCTCCGACCAGTCATTTATTGCCGTTTTGAGTGAATATGTATATCTGCTGCCGTCTGCTTTTGCATACAGCTCATTCTTGTTCTGTCCGCCGCTACTCTTTACAAGCGCCTTTAGGATATATGTTCCGTCAGGTAGATTTGAAACCGTCTGTTTAAGCGTCGCGGTATAATCCTGACTTGCCTTCTGCTGAGCCGTATATGTTCCGTAGCCGCCGGGCTTGCCGGTTTTGAGTTCTATAAGCTTCTGCGCCGCTCCGCCGAGGCTGTCCGAAACCTCCCAGCCAACGGGATTTGAAGCTGTGCGTCTGTCAGCGTCAAATTCGGGGTTCGCAATATAGTTGTTGCCCGCGCCTACGGTCCACTCGCCTGTTTCAATATCAAATGACCATTGGCTGAGATCGTTAAAGCAAGGATCGCCGTTCTCGTCAAACGATAACGGAACCCACTGATTATACCCGAGTCCGTTAGCAGCAAAATCCGCCCATCGGTCGCCGCAGAAAATAACCGTTTCCTGCTTACTGCCCTTTACCGTCACATAAAAGCCCGTCTGAGAGTTATGGGCAAAGTTGTTTTCAACATTTCGCATTATATACGGCAAATTCTGATTTTCCGTTCTGTGCTGAATATTATAATCGCCCAGTATGCTATCAGATTCAAATACATATGCTCTTGAGCCGTTCCAGCCGTATAGGTCGGAGCCTGTGAAATAGTAGTGGCCGTTGTACTTGAACATACAATCGCCCTCTGTGCCGTTGTGATCCTTACTTTTAATTTCTCCGTTTTCATCTATGTAATTAGTCGTTGCTCCGTAGTAAATCCGCTTCATATTAGCGCTGTCAAGGTCAAAATCATCTGTAAGCGGAATTACATAGAGATTTTGTCTGCCCGATGAGCTTGAGCATATGAGATAACCTTTGCCGTCATCGTCCATAAACACGGTTTGGTCACCCGTGCTGCCGTTTGTGATATAGGACAAATTGCTAAGCTGTTTTTCAAATTTAAACGGTCCCGTTGGATTATCGCTTGATGCGGTCATTATACCGGGATATTTCTGCGATACAAGCATATATTTCTTTGTGTTAGAATTGTAGGCAACACCCATTCTGCCGACCCATTCGTTATCGTCAAGAATGTCTTTACCCTCCATAACATAGCCTTCATTTTTCCAGTTTATGAGATCCTTTGAGCTGTAGCAGGTAAAGCCCTTGAAGGTTTTTGTTGTGTCGTTGTATGTTCCGCCCCATTCAGGATGCTGTATGTATGTTTCCGCACCGGCGTATTCCGCGCCGTACCAATAATAGGTGTCGCCGAATTTGTATATTCCGCCGCCCTGCGAGTATATATAATTACCGTCAGTGTCCTTCCGGAAGGTGTCGTTTGTTATTGTGTTCTCTATTTCCGTAACTGCAACGGCGCACTCCGCGCGGAAATTTCCGTCTGCAGTTGCTGCTGTTATAGTTGCCGTTCCTTCGCCTACTGAGGTTACAACGCCGCCAACGACAGTTGCAACATCTTCATCATCGCTCGTCCATACTATGTCTTTATTTGACGCGTTTGACGGTGTTATAGTTGCTTCAAGATATATCTCCGCGCCCTTTTCAGGAAGCGTTATGCTTGATTTATTAAGCGATATTCCGCTGACAGGTACGTTTTTCGTCACTGTCACCGCACATGTAGCGTTATATCCGCCGTCTGCCGCTGTCGCTGTTATATTTGCTGTTCCGACGCTTACAGGTGTTACAATTCCGTTTGACGATACCGTTGCAATATCTGTATTGTCCGACTGCCATGTTACACCTCTGTTATAAGTGTTCTCGGGTGACAAGGTTATACTCAAATCTCCTGTTTCACCCAACGACAGTGTCAGCTCATTCTGTGAAAGAGATATACCCTCCGCCGACTGCAAGACTGTTACGGTGCAGGTGTCGGAAATATCATCCAGCGTTGCCGTTATCGTAGCCGTTCCCGCCTTGACCGGTGTTATAACGCCATCGTTTACCGTAACAATCGAATTATCACCGCTTTCCCAGTCAAGGTCTGATACCGTATAGTCGCCGATAATATTTATGCCAAGTGTTTTTGAGCTTTCGCGTGTATAAATCGTGACATTTTTTTCTTCAAATTCAATTCCACCCGATACTTCTGTTGATGTAATGACAAGCTTCGGAGCTACACCACTGTTTGTTAGCGAACCTATAGTCCAGTTTGCATTACAGTTTGCAGACTTTACGTCAAGTCTGAATGCAAGATTTCCGTTTGCTGCCGCTGCCCTGACCGTATCCGTAACATCTATCGCTACTTCTTCTGCTGCTGTAACCGATGTATTGAATGTTGTCAGATATGTTGTGTTATAGCTTGGCGCATTTTCGGTTCCCATATATGATGAGCCGCTTTCAAAAGCTGAATAATCAGCTTCATATATATATCCTGTGGATACTTTGCCTCCTGTTACGGTTGTGACAACAACCTCTGCTTTGTACACGTTTTCGGGATCAAAGTTACTCGGCAGTGTAAAACCCATATACGCTGCTCTCTCATAACCTCCCCAACCGTGGATATTAAGGTCATACGGCCCTCCCGTAGTGTATTGCCACTGAGCGGTTTTATCGGCTTCAACAGTTACCGTCGGGTGTATTATTTCCGCATACGCGGTAAAACCTATACCTGCACAAAGTATTGCAATTGTCGTCATTAGGCTTATTACTCTTTTTCTCATAAGATCGCTTCCTTTTCTTTATAATAAAATAATCTCAAAACTACTCTGTATTATCAAATAATAAAAG
>JAFQYK010000578.1 GCA_017406485.1 Clostridia bacterium | reverse complement strand
TACAGTCTCTTTCGAGGAGACTGTATTTTTTTATAAAAATATTGGCGGCTTGATAATGACGCAATAATATGGTATAATAACTTATCACTCAAAAGAAAAACAGCAGATTTGGTAAAAACGCTGCGTTTAAGGGTGAAGGTGTTGAGTAAAACACAGATGAACTTAATTTTTGGAAAGCAGAGGAATGGTTGTAAATGAAAAGGTTATTATATTTGGCGGTATCATTTTTGATTGCTGCTTCGGTTATGGCGGCGTCTGCGGTTTCGGTAATGGCTGACGCTGAGAGGAGAAGCGAAACGGTTATCACTATGCAGACGGAAAATCCTGTTATGCAGGTGAATGGAATTGACGTGAGTATTGACG
This sequence comes from Clostridia bacterium, assembly GCA_017406485.1. Classification (GTDB taxonomy): domain Bacteria; phylum Bacillota; class Clostridia; order UBA1381; family UBA1381; genus Hominilimicola. Next base: position 2,576 of record JAFQYK010000578.1, on the reverse strand, counting down.
ACAGCGGCACCGCGCCGGTCATACGTGACGGAAGAACTCTTATGCCGATACGCGCCTTCGCTGAAAGCATCGGCGCGAATGTTGTATGGAACGGCAGTCAGAGAACGGTGCTTATCACCTACAACGGTAAAAGAACACAGCTAACGATTGACAGTGAAATAGCGTACGTCGATTATGAGGCAAAAACGCTTGACGTACCGCCGTCAATAATAAATAACCGCACCTTTCTGCCGATACGCTTTGTCGCGGAGAGCTTCGGCTGTGATGTTGACTGGAACGGTGACACGAGCGAAATAACGATATTTCTTCAAAAGGAAAATATACAACACGCCGCTGTTGTATATGAAGCGGACAGCAACGGCGTATGCCGGGCTGCGGAAATTATAGCTGACCTTCTCGGAGCGGATTTGTACAGCGCGGAGGATGCTGATTTTAGGTCGGACGATTATGACACGATTTTTGTTGGATATTCGGATGGGTTGCCGGAGAATATTAAAGAAGCGCTTGAAACCGATAACTATTTTGGTAAGCATATCGCTCCGTTTTGTGTTGGCGATATAGGTGAGAGCGAGAGGGAAATATCTCTTTTGGCAACCGGCGCGTACGTTGAGGACGGGCTTGAAATTAAGACGGATGATTTGGAAAATGAAGCTGACGTGCTTTCCGCCGCGGCGGCGTGGCTTTCGCATATAAGACTTATACAGCCGTAATGTTTGCAAGGCATAACCGACATTAAATTGCGGTAAAAAACATTGTCTATGCAAAGAACGCAAAATATGTTATACTTTTTTAAGGCAGAGGAATATTATAAACCGAGAGGAGGCCGGAAAAGAGTATGACAGATTTTTTGTTTAAGATGTTTATAAAGGACTATAAAAACACATCCAATCCGTCTGTGCGCTCAGCGTACGGCGCTCTTTCTGGAATTGTCGGAATAATCTGTAATGTGCTTTTATTTATAGGCAAGCTTCTTGCCGGCATTGTATCCGGATCGGTTGCTGTTATAGCAGACGCGGTGAATAACCTGTCGGACGCATCGTCAAGCGTGGTGAGCCTTATTGGCTTCAGACTTGCAAAAAAACCGGCTGATGAGGGACATCCGTATGGTCACGGACGTTATGAATATATCGCGGGACTTGTTGTTTCGCTTTTGATTATTATCATAGGCGTTGAGCTTATGCAGCAGAGCATTGGAAAGATTATACATCCCGAAAAAATCTATTTTGGATTGCTTTCCATAGTGGTGCTGATTGCGTCAATTATCGTAAAGCTATGGATGATGGTGTTCAGTGCGAGAGCGGGTAAGGCGATTGACTCTAAAACATTGATTGCCGCCGCAGCCGACAGCAGAAATGATGTTGTCGCGACAACGGCTGTGCTTTTGGGCGCGGTTGCGTCGAGGGTTTGGGATGTACAGCTTGACGGCTGGATAGGCGCGGCTGTTTCGGTGTTTGTCATAATAAGCGGTGTTATGACTGCAAAGGACACGCTTGACCCTGTTTTGGGACGCGCGCCCGATAAGGAAACCGTGGAGAAGATACGTAACCGTATTATGCAGTATGAGGGCGTTTTGGGGACGCACGATCTTATGGTACACGATTACGGCGTCGGTCACCAGTTTGCAAGCGTACACGTTGAAATGAGCGCCGAGGGTGATGCCATTTCAAAGCACGAGGTTATAGATAGTATAGAGCGTGATTTCCTTGAAAATGACGGTATTCATATGATCGTGCATTACGATCCCGTACCGCCGGAGGACAGTGAACTTGGCGAGATGCGCGAGTGGATTACGGCGGAGGTCAAAAAGCTGGATGAACGTATAACGATACACGATCTTCAAAATAAGGACGGTGTTGTGTCGCTTGACTGCGTCGTGCCGGAGGATATGGAGATAGGCGATAAGGAGATCAATACGTTTGTTAAAAATATTATTTGTGCCAAATATCCCGAATGTATGGCGGTAGTGGTGATTGACCATAGCTTTGCGGAGATTGTGAAATAAAAGCCGTGCAATCAGCACGGCTTTTTGTCATTCAAAATATTTCCTGTCAAGGCTTCGGTACTGTATCGCTTCAGCGATATGTTCTGCCCTGATGTTTTCGCTGCCTTCAAGGTCAGCTATGGTACGCGCCACTTTTAAAATCCTGCTGTGCGCGCGCGCACTCAGACCCAAATTGTCAAATGCGGCTCTTAAAATCGCGTTTTCCTCGTCACCGAGGACGCAGTATTTTTGAAGCATACCCGCGTCAAGCTGTGAATTTGAATAAATGTTCATACCCTCGTAGCGTTCAAGCTGCACCTTACGCGCAGCGTTTACGCGTTTTTTTATTTCCGCACTTTTTTCACCCTTTTCAATCGAGCTTAAATCGTCATAGTCAACATTTGAAACCTCAACCTGAATGTCAATTCTATCAAGTAAAGGCCCTGAAATTTTACTGCGGTAACGGTTTATCTGCTGCGGTGTGCAGGTGCATTGTCTGCGCGGATCGCCAAGGTAACCACATTTGCACGGGTTCATAGAGGAGATGAGCATAATATTACAGGGGTATGTAAGAGTGCCGCTGACGCGCGAGATT
>JAFQYK010000577.1 GCA_017406485.1 Clostridia bacterium | reverse complement strand
CGCGCCTTTCTTGCGGCGGCAATAATCGCGCTTATTGCGCCGCTTATCGGCACGACTATTGTTTTAAAGCGGCTCAGCGCCATAGGTGACGCGACCTCGCACTCGGCTCTCGCCGGTATAGCATTCGGACTTGTTGCAGGCGTAAACCCGATTATCGGCGCGGTGGCGTTTTCGCTTTTCGCGGTATTGGGCATTGAAGCGTTCCGCAAGACGTTCGGCGAATACGGCGAGATTGCGACCGTTGTTGTGATGTCGGCAGGTATCGGACTTGCGGCGGTGCTGTCCGGGTTTATAACAAGCGGCAGCGCAAATTTATCAAGTTTTATGTTCGGCTCAATCGTGTCGATTTCAGATTTTGAAATGTGGCTTACATTGGCTTTGGGCGCGGTGGTTGTGGCGGTCACGTTTGTGCTGCACAAGGAGCTTTTTTATGTGACGTTCGACGAGGAGGCGGCAAGGCTTGCCGGTGTTAAGACGGGTAGGATAAACTTTGTCATTATGCTTCTTACGGCTGTGACGGTTTCGGTTGCGTCAAGAATTGTCGGCGCGTTGATGATTTCGTCGCTTCTTGTTATACCTGTTGCCACTGCTATGATGGTAAGTAAAAGCTATAAGCAGACGGTGATTTTTTCGGTGATTTTTGCAGAGGTATTCACGATAGGCGGCCTGTTCGTTTCGTATTACGCAAACCTCAGACCGGGCGGAACGATAGTTTTGATAGGCGTTATCGCGCTCATAATCGCCGCGGCGGTAACGCACAGAAGGAGACAGTAAAGCGAAAGGAGGGCTTATTATGGATATAAACAAAATACTAACCGAAAGCGGCTTAAAATGCACCGCGCAGCGCAGGCAGGTCATTGATATACTTAACAAAGCCGACGCGCCGCTTACGGCTGAAAACATATACGAAAAATCAAGCGACATATCCCTTTCGACCGTCTACCGAATAGCTGAAAAACTTGTGGAAAAGGGTATAGTGACGAAAAACACAATCCGCGACAGCGACAAGTTCTACTACGAGCTTGCGGATAACAAACACCGCCACTATGCGATATGCCTTGGCTGCGGCAATATGAAATACGTTGACATATGCCCCGTACACGACCTCAAAATAGACGATTTCACCGTGACCGGTCACAAACTTGAGATTTACGGCTACTGTGATAAGTGCGCCGGAAGGGCGGCAGTGTGATGGAGAGATACGAGGAAATTGAACGCAGCCTGATAAAAACGTACCGCAAGGGTATATGGCGCAAATTTATCCGCGCAATAAACACGTACAAAATGATGAACGAGGGCGACAAAATCGCCGTTTGTATATCGGGCGGCGCGGACAGCTTCGTCTTGGCAAAGTGCGCGCAGGAGATACAGCGTCACGGCAAGTTTCATTTTGAATTATGTTTTTTAACGGCTGATATAGGCTTAGCTTCGGAAAACAAAAATCAAATAGAGCAGAACGCAAAACTTTTAAATGTGCCGCTTGAATTTTTCAAGCCTGATGAAGATTTAACAGACAGCCTTATAAAAAAAGCGCAGTCAATGGGCTGCAATAAAATCGCGCTCGGACATCACTTTGACGATACGGTTGAAGCGATACTTACCAATATGCTCACAGGCGGCAGGATAGCCACGCTTATGCCAAAGGAAACGCGCGGCGAAATGGAAATCATACGCCCGATGTGCAACGTTAAAAGGAAGGACATACTTGCGTTTGCGCGGTTTAACGGTATTAAGTTTACAGAGCAGCCGGAAGGAAATACGGAAATTAAGGAGCTTGTAAAGCGTTTCAGG
>JAFQYK010000576.1 GCA_017406485.1 Clostridia bacterium | reverse complement strand
TATCTACGATGCCGAGCATGAATCAATTACTGTATCTGTTTCCGTTCTGAATGCTGATTACAAATCAAAACGTGTAACTGATTTGCCGCTTGCGGACGGTGAAAGCCTTGAAACATACAATGGCTTGACATTTAAGAAACACGTTACATATGAAACAACAGGAATAAAGCACAACTCAATTCAATTTACTTATTTGGATAACCTTAATTATTACATAATAGGTTATAACTATTACGGAGATGACGCAAATGTTCACGAGAGTATGTTTTATGATCTTATGAACTCTGTAAAAATAGTAGATACGGAATCGGAAGCCGTTTCGACACCGGAGCCGACTGTCGCGCCGACACCCGAGCCTACGCCTGTTCCGGCTGCGACAGCAACGCCGTCCTCCTCGTCAAGCTCGACGACCACGACCACCACAACCAAGGATGGTAATACAACCACAACGACCACAACTACGACCACCAAGACAACAACGACCACATCTTCGTCATCGTATTCGTCCTCGTCCGACACAATCAAAATCTACGTAAACGGCTCGCGCGTATATCCCGACAGCGATCCCGTTATAAAGAACGACCGTACGCTCGTACCCATCCGCGTAGTTGCCGAGGCTTTAGGTTACGAGGTTGACTGGGTAGCTTCGGAGCAGGCAGTGGACATTCACAATGATTTTGCTGCGCTGTATCTCATAATAGGCTCCTCCTCGATAAACCACTACACCTATGGTGCTTCGGGTGAAATAACCTCTCTTGATACGCTTTACGCCGATGTTCCGCCGCAGATCATAAACGACCGCACATACCTGCCCCTCCGCGCGGTAGGAGAGGGCTTGGGCGCAAAGGTTGACTGGGACGGCAGCACAAGAAGCGTTTATGTAACAAGCGGAAGCGTCGGTTAAATCAATATTAAAAAATAATTCTGCCTGAAAGGACATCCACTGCCAATGTGGATGTCTTTTTGCGTTAAATTTAAGTATAATTTGGCTTTACAATAATTATAATAAGTGGTAAAATATAGGTAGTTGAAAAGAAAGAAGGCGAAGATATGTCAAAGGTGCTGCTTAAAGAAATAAGAAATATAGCCATAATCACCTTTATTTTGGGCGCGGTGCAGTTTTTGATTGCAAGCATAGCCGGGTTTTTCGGTGTGCCTGCGCTTTTGGGAACGCTGCTTGGCTGTGCTATAGCCGTCATAAACTTTGCGCTGATGGGTATGGTGCTTGAATTTTCTATGCACGGCAAGAGTGCGGCGGCAGGCTTTACCGGTTTTGGCTACATTCTGCGCCTTGCGCTTATCGCGCTTGTGGTAATATGGGCGATGAAGGTGGATTACCTGAACTATGTATGCGTTATAATACCGCTTCTGTTTCCGCAGGCGGCTGTATTTGTAATCAACTTCATAAGAAAAAGGAACGGCGATAAAAATGAACGGACCTAAGATATTATTTACAATACCCATTTTCGGCGGCATAAATGTGACCAACAGCATTGTGAATATGTGGATAGTAATGGCGGCGCTTGTACTTGCATCAATATTGCTCACGCGCAAGTTAAAGGTACGAAATCCGTCAAAGCGCCAGCTTGTACTTGAAAAGCTGATCACAATGCTAAATAAGCTCGTGACCGACAATATGGGCGAGAAATATAAGGGCTTCGCACCGTACATCGGCACGCTTTTTGCCGTGTCGATATTCGGCAGCCTCAGCTCGCTTACAACAATGCGCCCGTATACGGCGGATTTGAGCGTCATACTTGCGTGGACGACGCTGACGTTTTTGATGATACAAATAAACAACATAAAAAATCACGGTGTTTTAGGCTGGCTCAAATCCTTTGCGCAGCCGGTGGCGTTTATAACGCCGTTAAACATCATAAGTGAAATAGCAAACCCGATTTCAATGACCTTCCGTCATTTCGGCAACATAGCGGCGGGTATTGTTATAACCTCGCTCGTGTACGGCGGACTTGCGGCGCTTAGCGCGGCGGTACTGAGCTGGATACCGAGTGAGTTTTTAAGGACAATACCAATTTTGCAGGCAGGTATTCCGGCGTTTCTGTCAGTATATTTTGACCTGTTCACAAGTTTCCTACAGGCGTATATATTGTGTATGCTGACAATGGTATTTATAAAAAGCAGTGGAGAATAATCCAAAGGAGGAATAAAAAAATGGAAAAGGCAATAGTATTAGCAGCGTCGGCAGTCGGCGCGGGACTTGCGATGATAGCAGGTGTAGGACCGGGTATAGGTCAGGGCTTCGCGGCAGGTAAGGCGGCTGAGGCTGTCGGCAGACAGCCCGAGGCAAAGGGCGAGATAACCTCGACAATGCTTTTCGGCTGCGCCGTTGCGGAGTCAACAGGTATTTACGGACTTGTCGTTGCGCTTATTCTGCTGTTCGCAAATCCACTTATAGGTATGCTTTAATTTCCGAGAGGGTGACTAACTAAAATGGATAACTATTTACCCTTTGTGTCGCTTGACGTGTGGACGATGATTTTCACTTGGATAAACCTTGTGATTTTATTTCTGCTGCTCAAAAAGTTTCTGTTTAAGCCCGTGAACAAGGTCTTGGACGAACGCGCTGCGGAGATTGAGAACGAATACACCGCAGCGGAAAAGGCACACGCCGAAGCGGACAACATACGTGCTGAATACGAAAGCAAAATCGAGTCGGCAAAGACAGAAGCCGACACGATAATAAAATCAGCCGTAACCGCCGCAAACGAACGCTCCGACGCGATAGTAGGCGAAGCCAACACCGAAGCGCGGCGCATAATCGAAAAATCACAGAAGCAGCTTGAACAGGACAAAAAGAACGCCATGCACGAAATGCGCGGAGAAATCGCGTCAATCGCGCACGACGCGGCGGAGAAAATATTAAAGCGCGAAATAGACGAGCAGACCGATAATGAAATCATATCGGAAATAATAGACAAGCTGTAAGGGAGGAGCGATTATGTCAGACGCAAAGCTTTACGGCGAGGCGCTTTTGGAAATAGCGACAGAGGAAAACATCAGCGAGATTATTTTAAAGGATATGCAAGACGCGAACGAATTGTTTTCGTCATATCCCGATTATGTGCGTTTATTAAACTCACCGAAAATCACGCAAGCCGAAAAGAACAAAATAATTGACGAGGATTTGGGCGGCAGATTTAACGTATACCTAATAAATTTCATAAAGCTTCTCGGCGAGAAACACAAGCTTAAAGCCTTTGGTGAATGCTTTAAGGAATACGAGCGGCTTTATAACGAGCGAAACAAGGTAAAGGTAGTGGAGGTTGTGACCGCCAGAGAGCTAAGCTCGGAGCTTAAAGAAAAGCTAAAGACGCGTATGGAGCAGAAAAGCGGCGGCAGCGTTATTTTAAACTGCACCGTGAGCGAGGATTGTATAGGCGGCATAATTATCAAATCTGACGACACAAGCATAGACGCGAGCATAAGGAGCGAGCTTAAAAAGTTGCACGCGTTGGTGGCGGAGTAGGAGAACGGAAATGAATGAGCTTATAGGAATTATAAAAGACCGTATAAAGAATTATGAAAGCGTAATAAGCGAGGACGAAACCGGCTACGTAATCGAGGTCGGTGACGGTATCGCGCGCATACACGGCCTTGCAAACTGTATGGCAGGCGAGCTTATAGAGCTTGAGGGCGGCGTAATGTCGATGGCTTTAAACCTTGAAACGGACTTTGTCAGCGTCGTTATCTTAGGCGAGGACGAGGGCATCAAGGAGGGCAGCGCGGCAAAGCGCACAGGCGAGGTTGTGAACGTGCCGGTAGGCGAAGCGCTTTTGGGCAGAGTTGTTGACGCGCTCGGTAACCCCATTGACGGTAAAGGCGCTATTGAAGCAACTAACCGCCGTCCGGTAGAAGCACCTGCTTCGGGCATAATCGAGCGTAAATCGGTAAGCGTGCCTCTCCAAACGGGCATAAAGGCGATTGACTCAATGATACCGATAGGCAGAGGCCAGCGTGAGCTTTTAATAGGCGACAGACAGACCGGTAAGAGCGCAATAGCCGTTGACACGATAATAAACCAGAAAAACAAGGACGTATACTGCATATACGTTGCGATAGGACAGAAGCGTTCCACAGTGGCGCAGATAGTTGAAAAGCTCGAGCAAAACGGCGCAATGGACTACACGATCGTCGTATCCGCAACCGCGTCAGACGCGCCCGCGCTCCAATACGTCGCGCCATACGCCGGCTGCGCTATGGGCGAGAAATTTATGTACGGCGGCAAGGACGCACTTATAGTATATGATGACCTGTCAAAGCACGCAGTCGCATACCGTGCGCTGTCGCTGCTGCTCCGCCGCGCACCGGGACGTGAAGCGTACCCCGGTGATGTATTCTACCTTCACTCGCGCCTTTTG
>JAFQYK010000070.1 GCA_017406485.1 Clostridia bacterium | reverse complement strand
TACAGGCCGTTTTGCAAAAATGGCTTCAATAAAAATGCTTGAGGTCAGAAAAGGCGGTCAGGGCAAAAAGGGACACAAAAAGCCTGTGCTGTTCCCGAAAGTTGTATTCTTATATGACGAGAACCTCCACGGCAAAGGCAAGCCGTTAGAGGATGTATTTGAGGCGGGCATAGACTGCTCCATGAGAAGTATGTACCCCGACTGGCTCTCACTCACGGGTGAGGGTTATGTACCGTCAATGTACAAAAAGTACGGTGAGATTATTTCGCCTATGGGCTGCCGCGCGTTTCTTTCGCCTTACTATGAGCGCGGAGGTATGGAGCCGGCGGACGAAAACGATAAGCCGGTATTTGTCGGACGCTTTAACATAGGCGTGGTATCGCTGCACCTGCCGATGATATACGCAAAGGCAAAGCAGGAGAATAAGGAATTTTTCGAGGTTTTGGATTACTACTTAAACCTTATAAGAAACCTGCACCTGCGCACCTACGACTACCTCGGAGAGATGCGCGCGTCAACAAATCCGCTTGCATACTGCGAGGGCGGCTTCTGGGGCGGAAATCTTGGCATACACGACAAAATCAAGCCGCTTTTAAAGAGTGCGACAGCGTCGTTCGGCATAACCGCTCTAAATGAACTGCAGGAGCTGCACAACAAAAAGTCGCTCGTACAAGACGGTGAATTTGCTCTGCAAACCTTACAGCATATAAACGACAAGGTGAATGAGTTTAAAAAGGCTGACGGTAAATTATACGCTATCTACGGCACGCCTGCCGAGTCACTCTGCGGCCTGCAGGTTACGCAGTTCCGGAAGAAATACGGCGTTGTTGAGAACGTCAGTGACCGCGAATACGTTTCAAACAGCTTCCACTGCCACGTAACGGAGGATATAACACCTATAGAGAAGCAGGACCTTGAAAACCGATTCTGGAATTTATGCAACGGCGGTAAAATTCAGTACGTAAAATATCCGGTAAACTACAACCGCGAAGCGGTAAAGACACTTGTTCGCCGCGCTATGGATATGGGCTTTTACGAGGGCGTCAATATGTCCTTGGCATACTGTGACGACTGCGGCTATGAGGAGCTTGAAATGGATGTATGCCCCAAGTGCGGCAGCAGAAATCTAACTAAAATTGAAAGAATGAACGGCTATCTGTCATATTCGCGCGTAAAGGGCGACACGCGCCTTAACAGCGCAAAAATGGCTGAAATAGCGGAAAGGAAAAGTATGTAATGCACTATCACAATATAACTAAGGACGATATGCTTAACGGCGATGGTCTGAGAGTTGTTTTGTGGGTGGCAGGGTGTGAGCATCACTGCGAAAAATGTCAAAATCCGGTAACGTGGGATATATGCGGAGGACTTGAATTTGACGCGGCGGCTAAGGAGGAGCTTTTTTCGGAGCTTAACAAGCCGTACATATCGGGCATAACCTTTTCCGGCGGCGACCCGCTGCACCCGCAAAACAGAGAAGATATAGGAAAGCTGATCGAAAAATTTGTTAAGAAATTCCCCGATAAAACAATTTGGCTCTATACGGGCTATGAGTGGCACGAGATAAAAGACTTGCCTTTTATAAAGAATGTTGATATACTTGTAGACGGCAAATACATAGACGCGCTTCGTGACGTAAACCTGCCGTGGCGCGGCAGCTCGAACCAAAAGGTCATAGATGTAAAAAAGAGCCTGGAAATAGGAAAAACAGTTTTAATGATGAAATAAAGGAGATACACAAATGCAGAGAATAGCACAATTTGAAAAAGTCAGCTTTAATCAGTTTAAAACCGACTGGGAGGACACGTTCGGAAAGAAGGAAAACATTGAGCAAATATACAATGAAATAAAGATTCCGCACCGCGCGACAACCGGCAGCGCAGGATATGATTTCTTCGCGCCGCTGTCTTTTGAGCTTAAAGCGGGCGAGAGTATGAAAATCCCGACCGGCATACGCGTAAAAATCAACGACGGCTGGGTTTTAAAGATCTACCCCCGAAGCGGCCTCGGCTTTAAATTCCGCCTGCAGATGAACAACACAGTAGGCATTATTGACAGCGATTATTATTCGAGCGACAACGAAGGTCATATTTTCTGCAAGATAATGAATGATTCAAACGAGGGGAAAACAGTATCTCTCGAAAAGGGCGCGGGCTTCTGTCAGGGCATATTTGTGGAATACGGCATAACCTTTGACGATGATGTAACCGACGAGCGCAACGGCGGCTTTGGCTCTACAAGCAAAATGCAGGAAGGTACTATAATTGATGGCGGTACATTTTAACACAATGAGTAATTTAAAAGGGACACTAAAGTGTCCCTTTTAAATTACTCATTAACCGGAATTGATATAGTAACCTCGGTACCTTTATGCAATTCACTTGAAATCTTAATCTTACCGTTAAAGCTCGATTCAATCGACTGCTTTGCAATCGCAAGTCCCAGACCCGTACCGCCGGTATCGCGCGAACGCGCCTTATCCGCGCGGTAGAAGCGGTCAAAGATGTGGGGGAGTTTATCCTCGGCAATACCTATACCGTTATCCACAACCTTAATATTTATATCGTTATACACCTTGCTTGAATAAACCTCAATAGTACCGCCTTCGCTGGTGTACTTTAAGGCGTTTGAGATAACGTTAATAATCGCCCTTTCCAGAACGTCGCGGTCACCGAGAATAACAGGCACCTCGTTAGTCGGCGTATATGAGAGCTTCTGACTTTTTTTCTTTGCCTGCAAGTCCATTCTGTCAACAATCGTTTCGAGCATTTTCCGGACATCAATCTGCTCCGGCGCCTTTATAAACGTCTGATTTTCGTCAAGCTCGCTAAGCGTCAGGAGGTCGCTTATAATTCTTGCCATTCTGTCACTTTCCGTGGCGATAACGTCAAGGAATCTCACCTGCGTTTCGCGGTCAACGTCCGGCATATCGGCAAGTGTCTCCGAATATGACTTGATTGTTGTAAGCGGAGTGCGAAGCTCGTGTGAAACGTTAGCCACAAAGTCACGTCGTGACTGCTCCAATTTTTCCTGCTTTGTGACATCGTGAATAATAACTATGATACCGCCCGCCTTGTTCTCACCTTTAAACGTTGCAAAGTTCAAATGAAGATAATGATTTGCAACCTTAATCTCGCGTTCCACGCTGCCCTCGCTCTGCATATACAGGAGGTCGCCGAGCTTAATATCCGCATTTATTTCCTTGAAGAAACGGTCAAAGTTAATATCATCGAGATACCTGCGCTTTAACAGCTTTTGTGCTTCGGGGTTGAAGTGCAGCAGCCGCCCCTTCATATCAAAGGCGAGTATACCGTCTGTCATATTCTGTAAAATCGTCTCAACCTTGATTTTTTCTCCCAGAGCCTGATCTGACGATTGTTTTCTCGTGTGAGCAAGATACAGGAGCGAGTTTGTGAGATTGCCTATCTCATCGCGCGTATCGCTCTTTTGCAGAGCGTTGATGTCACCGTCCGCGAGCTTTCTGGCCTGAACGGCAAGCTGTTGAATTGGAATGGTAATAGAGCGCGATATAAGCATTCCGACGATAGCCGATATAATCAGAGATATTACAAGAGCGATAAGCAGTATACTAATCAGGTTTTGCGTCACAGCGCGCTGAGTTGAGCAGTTGTCATATACATATATGATATATCTTACAGTGTTTCCGTTAGTAAGGGGGAAAGAATAGTCCATATATGATTTTGTGATGCCTGTTTCTTTATACTCGCTTCCGCTTGCCGCTTTGCTTATTGATGTAGTTGTTTCAACCTTGCTTATGCCGTTAGAGGACTTTAAAACCTCGCCGGACTCAGCGTCAATAATACAATAGTATCGGTTTGCAGTGATACCGAGTGTACCTGCGCGCGCGGCAAGAATGTCGTTTATCATATTGACATTGTAATAGTCCTCGTCTGAAATAGTGAGCGCACCCTGGTTATACGTATTGGGAACGGGCAGCTCGTTGGCTGCCGCAAGCAAATCGTTTTTCGTATCGGGAGTGAAAACGGCGTCAATACTGTCCGAAAAATCGCGGTGATAGTGGTTTGCAATGCCGAAAATATTGAAGCTGCCGATAAGAAGCTCCGTTGCAAGCACTAAGAGCACAAATAAAAGTGTGATTTTCCATCGCATACTTTTAAACATAAACTCATCCTTTCATTATAACGGTAAAACACCCAAAACAAATAATGTTTCGGGTGCAATAATCAATAATTACTTGTTAAAATAATATCCGACGCCTCGTTTTGTAATAATATACTTTGGCATACTCGGGTCATCCTCGATTTTTTCTCTTAAGCGCCTTACCGTAACATCAACGGTTCTTACGTCGCCGTAATATTCATAGCCCCAAACATTTTCAAGGAGCTTTTCACGCGAGAAGATTTTTCCGGGCTGCTGCGCGAGGAACTTCAAAAGCTCAAATTCGCGAAGGGTTATATCGATAACTTCACCATTCTTTGATACCTCATAGCGGTCAACGTTTATAGAAAGATCGCCGGAAAGAATGGTGTCCTGATTTTCGGGAGCTTTATCCTGAGCCGCGGTAACATTTGCCGCGCTTCTTCTCAAATTCGCCTTAACTCGTGCCGCAAGCTCGCGCATCGAGTAGGGTTTGGTGATATAGTCATCCGCGCCGAGTTCAAGGCCAAGAACCTTGTCAACCTCATCCTCTCTTGCCGTAAGCATTATGATAGGTACCTGTGACTGTTCGCGTACCTTCTTGCAGACCTCCCAGCCGTCAAGACCGGGGAGCATAACGTCAAGCAGTATAAGGTCGGGGTTTTCCGTAAGCGCCATTTCAAGACCCTTCAGGCCGTCCAGCGCGGAAAGTGTTTTGTATCCTTCCTTTCCGAGTGAAAAGGTCAATATATCGTTGATATTCTGTTCGTCCTCAATAACAAGTATTGTACGTTCCATCGTTTCAAATTCCTTTCAAATAGATATAGGATTACATAATAATCTATAATATTACATATATTTTATCAGAAAATTACGGAAATTTCAAGAGTATTTTACAAAAAATATAAAATATGTACAATTTTAATTAAATTCAGGCTGTTTATAACAGCATATAAAAATTTATTTTTGAATATTTTTCCTATAATATAGACAAAAAATCAAATTTAGTATATAATAATTGATTGAGAATAATACGGAGAAAACGGAGGAAGTCAAATGGCTAAGTACAAAGAAAAGACCATATTGATGGACGAGCAGACTGCAAAGCGCGCAGTAAGCCGGATGGCGTATGAAATAGTGGAACGAAACCGCGGCACTGATAATCTTGTGGTTATAGGCATACAGACAAAGGGCGTAACGCTTGCCAAACTTATACTTGAGAGAATAAGGGAATTTGAGAATATTTCTCTGCCGATGGGCAGTCTTGATATAACCTTTTACCGAGACGATCTGACTCGCCTTAGCAAACATCCGATCGTTGCGGGAAATGACATTGCGTTTTCGGTTGAGGATAAGAAAATAATTCTGATTGATGATGTGCTCCATTCGGGAAGAACAGTTCGATGCGCTATGGATGAAATTTTTGATATGGGCAGACCGGAAAGGATTGAACTTGCGGTTCTTGTTGACCGCGGGCGGCAGGAACTGCCGATACGTGCCGATTATGTCGGCAAAAGCGTGCAGACAACCTCCGAAGAATATATAGATGTTGACACGGCTGACGGGAACATTAACAAGGTGTCAATATGTGAAAGGGCGTGAAGCGGATGATGACAAAGGATCTTTTGGGACTTAAGGATTTAAGTGCAAACGAGATAAAGAATATACTCCAGACGGCGGAAACGATGAAGCTTATTATTAAACAGCCAAGTAAAAAAACGCCGCATTTGCAGGGTAAAACCGTTGTAAATCTATTCTATGAAAACAGCACGAGAACGCGCCTTTCCTTTGAACTGGCGGCAAAATATATGAGCGCAAACGCGGCAAACATCACCGCAAGCGGCTCCAGCGTGCAAAAGGGCGAAACGCTTATTGATACGGCAAACACGATAAACGCAATGGGAACAGATATACTCGTTATGCGTCACTCGATGTCCGGCTCGCCGCATCTGATTGCTCCGCTTGTGTCAGCCTCTGTTATAAACGCCGGTGACGGTATGAATGAACACCCGACACAGGCGCTTTTGGATATGCTTACGATAAAGGAGAAAAAAGGGCATATAGGCGGCTTAAAGGTTGCAATTATAGGCGATATAAAACACAGCAGGGTTGTAAGAAGCAATATCTATGGATTAACCAAACTCGGCGCGGAGGTAAGCGTAGGCGGGCCGTCAACTCTTATTCCGCAGGGTATGGAAAAGATGGGCTGCAAGGTGTTTAAGAGTGTGCAGGAGGCTATTATAGACGCGGATGTTGTAATGGGACTTCGAATTCAGCTTGAAAGACAAAAGAGCGGTCTCTTCCCGAGCCTCCGTGAATACTACAGATTTTTCGGTGTGGACGATGCGCGGCTTAAATACGCAAAGCCGGACGCGCTTTTAATGCACCCCGGCCCCGTAAACCGCGGAGTGGAGTTTTCATCGAGCGTCATAGACGGCGGGCAGAGCGTTATAAACGAGCAGGTCACGAGCGGCGTAGCGGTCAGAATGGCGGTAATGTACATTCTTTCAAGAGGCGGTTTCGAGACAGAGGAGGAGAGCAGATGAGAATTTTAATAAAAAACGGTCGCGTAATCGACCCCGAAAACGGAATAGACAAGGTGACGGATATATTTGTAGACAAGGGTATTATCTCGGAAATCGGTGACGACCTTGAGCTTGACGGAATAGAAATGGAGGTCATAGACGCAACCGGTAAAATCGTAACTCCGGGACTTGTCGATATGCACTGCCACCTACGT
>JAFQYK010000575.1 GCA_017406485.1 Clostridia bacterium | reverse complement strand
TGTTGCACCGTCAATCTTATCCTCGCCTCTGTACCACTCGTATGTTACGCCTGTTGCGTCTGCCGGTGCGATTGTTGAAACGAGAACTGTTCCAACTGTGATGTCAGCATCCGCTACAGCCGCCGCGTCTGCCGCTGCAGAAGCCTTAGCCGCAAGCGTTACACCTGTAAGCGGAACCTTAACTACTGCAGGAGCATCTGCATTCTGAATCTTAACGTTATCTATTTTCTGAGTACCATTATTGATATATCCGAATACGTCTATCTGACCAACGCTTGTAGCAGTCGGATCTACATAATCAACATTGTCTGCCTTGGCTATCTGACCATCTGCTCCGGTTATCAAATATGAAACCTTCTTCGTTGTTTCATTGATAACAGCGTGTACGTGAATCCATTTGCCGTCTATAGGTGTCTTGCTGCCTGTTTCAACGCCCTGAATTACAGAGTTTTTGCCATTATTGGTTATACCAACATTGAATATAGCTCCTGCAGAGCTGTAGCTATTCTTACCTGAACCGCCGGTCTCACCTCTTGAAGCATCGCCTATGGTAACAATACCTCTCTCATAGTCATAATAATCAAAGTCAACTGTAACAAGAGCCTTCGGCAATGTCGGGAAGTTCTTGAGTACACTGAAGCCATAGCCGTTCTGTGTATTACCGGCTCCGACAAACGACTGTACCTTTGAATTAAGCGTATCATCCTTTGCAACGCTTACTGTAACTCGTGACTTACCTTCGAAGATAGAGTTATCCTTCTCAAAATCTTCATATAAGTAATACTCGCCCTCGTCTGTAAACTTGAGCGTGATTGTCTGTGTAGCTGCAAGGCTTGCGATTGATGTTACGTCGCCTGTAGCTGCTGCGTCATAGTTATAAACGTGGAAAGGTGCTGTTGCGCTTGACTTATACTGATCAAAGCACTCCGGCTTTGCTGTTGCAAGGTCGTACGCCTCACCCTGATAGATACCTGTTATAACTGTATCTTCCTTGCCTATAGGGTTGTTCTCTGTATCAACATACTTAACTGTTACCGTTGCAGGTGAAACAACCTTTACAGTGAATGTATCTGTATAATCTGTTGTGCTGCCGCCGGCAACTGCCTTTACCTTATATGTACCTGCTGTTGCGGCTGCGGTTGCAGTTACCTTACCGTCCGTAACCGTAACAGAACCGTCTGTAACAGGTGCGTCGGTTGAATCGAGAATTGACCAGGTTACGGGAGCTTCCTCCGCTGTCATTGCAACTTCGTTCTGGTCTTTTACAACTGCTGTATATGTAATACCTGTTGCGTCGCCCGCGATAACTTCCTTGCTCTCGGGAGCTGTTACCGCAAGAGTTGTCTTAACTCTTGCATTAACTGTTGTTACAGGTGCAGTTACGTCGTCATTTGTAACTGTTGCTGTTGTCGATGTAGCAAGCACATCAGCTGTCTGCGCTGTTGTTGCCGTATGCTCACCTGCGCCAACTGAGAAGGTTACCTTACCTTCAGCATCTGTCTTCTTTGTCTGACCGCCAAGAGTTACGTCAAGACCTGCAACAGGTGCGCCTGTTGCATCCTGATATGTATAGGTTACGTTGTAGCCTACCGTGAATTCAATATATGAACCGCCTGAGGTATGCTCTTTTGAGAAGATTGTAGCAATAATAGCCTGTTTATCATACTTACAAGCTGCAAAGTAATACTTGCCGTCCTGTCTTGCGCCATCGCTCTTTAAAATGTCGGTGATATCAACAGTGAAGTTAGTATCGGGGGAGGTAGTATTGTCTGCAAAATGAACAGTATTACCCTTAACTTTGTTGCCTACTGATTCGAGTGTGCCGTCAGACCAATCCTTAACAGGACGAACGCCTATATCGAAATCTCTTGCATTGCTGTGTGAATAACCTGCGGGCATTACGAGAACTGCAGAAACAAGGTGGTCGTTACCAATCATACTCTGAATAGTCTTGCTTGTATCATCAAATTCGAGAAGCGCATATGATTCATAAGCAGCGCTGCGAATGTCGATACCGTTAAGACCGTTCATATAAAGCTCTGTAAGAGCTGCGTTTTCTGTAACGTTATCCTTGATTGTAGTTTCGTCTTTCAGCGCTGCACCTACAGAAGTGCCGTAGGCCATTGTTGAGTCTGCGTTTACCTTAACCTTTGTTACCAAGCCTTCGGTTGTAACATTGTCATCTTGCGTCGGTGTTATTGCCGTTACAGTTACGGGTGCCGATTCTACAGAGCCATCGCGGCCTGTTGCCGTAACCTTTACCTTAACAGCGCCGGCTGCGGTCGGAACATATGTACCCTTTGCCACATCCTGGTTTACCGGCGTCCAGGTATCTGCGTCAGCCGAAGTTGCGGTTGACCACTCGTACTTTAAGCCGGTTGCTGTGTTAAGACCTGATACATCAGCTTTAAGTACAGCGCCGACTTCCTTGTCGCCTGTTATGCTTACTTCACCCATAAGTATGGGGTCTGTTACCGTTACGGTAATCGGCTTCATTGATGAGAGGCTTTCCCAAGCCATTAGCTTGTCGCCGTCTGCATATGGCGCGCCGAGTGCGACATTCTCTGCAGTTGTGAACTCGATTGAAACCGACAATGAAGTGAGCGCGTTGCCTGTGTACTTTGCCAAAAGCAGCACGCCTGTTACCGCTGAGCTGTCCGTTGTTGTAACTCTTGCCGCGTTGTCGCCTACGCCAATCGCTACGTTTACGCTCTTCGGGGTTTCTGCGCTTGCTGTGACTGCGAGTCCCGCGAAGGACGAAACTGTCAGCGCAGCAGCGCATAGAAATGAAATTAGTTTTTTCATTTTCATAATGTAAATCTCCCTTTCCTTATATATATTTTTTTGTGATTGTATATCCATTGTGCAATCGGCAATTTGCACAATAGATATACGCTAAGATAATATAATTGTAACATAATTTCTAATTTGTTTCAAGAATATTTGATATAAATGTTGCACAAATATGGGAAAATATTTTTGTATAAATTTAACTCAAAAAAAGAACGGCTCGTTTGAGCCGTTCCTGTGGGGTGGTGTTTAGACTCGTTCGGCAGTGTAAGGCTTCGCCGCGCCAAGCGGACGTACGCCGCCTACAGCATCCCATACATAGAATACGCTTGCGCCGGTTGCCGCGCCTGTGATAGTCGCGGTTGCTGTGCCGGTTGCAGGGTCGATTTCAACGTTGTT
The DNA here is from genome assembly GCA_017406485.1 of Clostridia bacterium. GTDB lineage: Bacteria > Bacillota > Clostridia > UBA1381 > UBA1381 > Hominilimicola. The sequence continues at coordinate 6,680 of JAFQYK010000575.1, read as the reverse complement.
CCAAATCTTTACGTCGGAAAGCGCTGTTCCGTCATATACAGCCTGGATAAGCGTTACCTTCGGGGTTATGCCGAGAGCCGCAAACTCTTCCTTGTTCGTCAGAGTGAGCGCAGCGGTTGCAGCGGTTGTGTCAACGTTGCCGATTGTTACCGCCGGTACCGGTGCCGCATCTACATTTACGTCCTTGACTACGATGTAGTCGATTTCGTCCATCTTCTTTGCGGTGCTCTTTGAGGATGACATATCCGCGCTGTTCTTGCCTACCCAGAATAAGTTGCCTTCCTCAAGGTCAGCCGTAACGGTTGTTGTGTTAAGACCGTCCGTGTTAAGCTCGGCAATCTTTACAGCGTACTTATTTTCCTTGCCCTCTCTGTCAAGCGTACCGATTGCGCCGCTGCGCTTATCGGGACCGTAGCTGCGAACGGTTATCTCATATGTTCCCGCCGCTGTAACGGGCGATGTGTAGAAGCCTGTTACGTAGTCGCCCGCGTCGCCGGATTTTCTCCACTGACCGCCTGAAGCGTAAAGCTTCGGATAGTTTGTGGAATATGTACTGCTTGAATCAGCCAAAGCGGTTTCGTCATCTTCCGCTTCTATATATTCTACAACGTTGTAAGCCGGCTTGTAGGCTACATTCACTGTAGAATCTGCCGAGCCTACTTTTGCAGATAGATTGTATGTACCGATATTACCTCTCGGGCCGCCCTGTACTTCAATCTTCTCATACCACTTATTGTCGCTGTCCTGCATATATGCGTGCGCATAAGCATCTGAAGTAACGTCCTCGCCCGGCATACCCTTTGCCGTACCTATTGTGCCAAGCTCTTTTGTGCCGCAAACAGCCTTGAAGGTTACCGTAGGCTTATCTGTTGCGGTGAACTTAAGAGTGATTACGTTGTTTGCTGCGGTTTCCGAAATCGTAATCGGTGTGTCGCCGCCGCTTGTGTATGTATAATACTGGTCGTCGTCCTTGTTAAAGTTAACCTTGTAGCTTGCAGGTGCTGTGAACTGCTTACCTACGATACCGGTAAGCGTTACGTCTGCCTTGCCTGTTATTGCCTGGTTATTTGCGTCAACATACTTGATTGTGATGTCAGCTTCCTTCTCAGGCTCTGCCTCGTAAATTACAAGGTCGTCTATGTCAACTACCGGCGTAAGTGTGTGCTTGTCAGCCAAAAGCGAGTCGCCCTTTACATCAAGAGGGGGTGAAATGTTGCTCTGACCGTCCTCAGAATAAAGACCGAAGCCCGAAATTGATGTTGTCGTTGTAGAGGTTGCGGAGTATGTCTCTGAACCGTTCAGGTATACCTTTGTACCCTTTAAGCTCGTTACAGCCTTTACCGTTACCCAGTCATCGCCGATTTCAAGGTCACGCTTATTGATTTCAACAGCATTCGCAGGCTTTGCTGTAAATGTGCCTAATCTTAAAACAGGGTTGTACGGGTTTGCCGTTGAAGTCACACCGGCGTTCATACCACTTACAAATCTTGCTTTAAACTCAACTACATAATCTTTTTCAGCAGTTGCTGTATAAGTCGCAGGGAAATTGACAATGGCGTGTCTTCCGTTTGTGGTATAGTCACCAAACTGCGGGAAACTCATATGCAGATATTTGTCTTCCGCCGTCTTTTCTTCAATAGAATAGTATGAACCCGTCTTAACCAATGCACCTTCTGAGTCTGTATACCAGCCTCTGTCACCGTTTGCGCGGCTGCCTGTTACTACCGTCAAGGCCGCAGTCTGTCCTTCGCCAAGCGTCTTAACTGCCGTTCCGTCTGCGAGGATAGGAACGGTTACAGAACCTGTTGATGTACCGTTTGCGAGTACACCGTCATACTTCTCGTCCGCCGGGTCTGCAGCAGCAAAGTTAGTTGTGCTGTTAAAGTTCAGATTTACAAGGTCGCTGCCAATTTTGTCGCCCTGTGCCGCAAACGCTGTAAGCGAAGCAAAACTTGAAGCAGACAGAGCTGCAACGCAAAGCAGTGAAATTAGTTTTTTACTTTTCATATTCTCTCCCTCTCTCTTTTATACTGTTTTTGTGCACCTTCCGCACAATTTTCTGCATATTATCATTTTAACACTAATTCCCCTTTTCCGCAACATTCGTAAAAAGGTAATCTTGTACAAAAATCAGTGGTATTTTTTGTGCAAAACGAAAGAACCCCCTCGTGGGGGGTTCTTTGGAAATAAGTTTATTTTGTTATTTTAACTTTGCTGATAGCAAGAGATCTTGCATCCGGTCCCGGACATCCGTTTGCGGAGGACATACCTATACTTGCTATATTACCTGCATTTGCGGCAAGAGTGGTCGTTGCGCTGTTGCCGCCTGCTGTTACCGTAACCGTATTGGCCGAAGGATCAATCGCAATACTTACTGTTGTCCACGTATCCTTTGTAATCGCGCTTGTAAGCTCGGTACCTCCCACATACAACGAACCCCACGAGTAATACATATTAAACAGCTCGGTATTTGATGAATTATAGAATTTAAGCGTTCTGTTCTGACCCGCCGTATTCGCTCCCGACCAAGCATTGTCAAGGTCTATTGTGGTTGCGATGTCAAGAGCTACAGGCGAGGACAGCTTATAAGTGCTTGTGCCGCCGCCTCCGGGGAAGGCTATGGCCTGTTTACTTGCAATAGTAACAAACGTGCCGTTGAAGTCGGTTATACCTTCAGCTATTTCCTCATAATACTCGTAACCGAATACCGTTATCTCATATGTTTTTGTTACGCCGTTAAGAGTACCTTTTATCGTTATGACCTTAGTGTCCGCACTTCCCATTGAGAACGTGTCACCTATCGTAACAACTCCGTTTTCGCTGACATTTATACCTGTCTCGTCGCAGCTCCATGCAATATCACTGTTTTGAAGATTTGTGTAGGGCGTTCCGGAAGCGTCAGCCGCATCATAGGCATTGATCTGTACCGTGCTGCCAACTGTCTTCTTCATACTCGTCGCATTTCCCGACAGCTTAAAGTCGGTTACATCTGTCAATGTCGGCTCCTTAACAAATTTTGCCGTGAGCGTTATGTCGCCGCGAAGTCTGAAGGTGTAGGGATTTTCCATAGAAACAGGGTCGCCGGTAAGCTCTGAGTTGTCATACCAACCCATAAATACGCTTCCCTGTGCAGGGGTTGCGGTTACGGTCGTCACTGTATTGATGGCGTCTGTAACTTCGTTATCCGCAGGAAGCGCGATTGTTCCGGTTGCGGTGATTGCGTCTACTACAGGTTCAACGCCGTCAAGCGTCTTCCATACCATCAGCTTGCTGCCTGCTGTTACTGACTGCGTCTTTGTACCTGCCGCGGTAAATTCCATCTTTGTCGGAATAACCTCCGTAAGAGCCTTGCCGGTGTACTTCGCTTCTATGAGGTAAACCGTCATAGCTTCGTCAGCCTTGACGGTCGCTGTGCCGTTATCATAGCCGATTGCTACGCCGGTATCGTCCGCTCCGGATATAGATACGGTTCCTTTTGCCGCATCGTTTGCCGCAACAGTTGCTGTATACTTCGGAAGCGCGTCACGCTTCAGCTCTGCAACACGGAGGCTTGCAACCTGAACGTCATTCGCCTTCTTATTTGAGTCAAACATAAAGTTAGTCAGCTTTGCCGGGGTTACAGTTGTCGAGGTTGTCTGATAATTGTCATAATCAACCTCAACCGGTGTACCGCCGTTTACAGAAGCGTAGCCCTTACCCAAATCCATATCGAGTATAAACTGAACGTTTGAAAAATCCGTCGCGGAAATCTGGCCCAATTCTGTTGTGCCGTGTACAAGATTTCCGCTGCCGTTTACCGTGAAAAGGTTGAGCGAGGCAGTTCCCCACGGAGCGCCGCTTGTGTTGCCTGTTGATAAAGTAGCGTTAAGACCGTCACCGCTCACGTACTTTATATCCATTGAAATAAGATATTTGCCTGTTGTGCCAAGCTCCTTTTCAAGAGCCTTCCAGATATAGAATGAGCCTTGGTTAGCCGCGCCGTTCTTTGCACCGTCGTTGGCTACCTCTGTGTACTTTGTACCGTCCGAAGCCTCGCTGAGTGTGAGCGTCGCGCCCGCGCTGCCGGCGTGCGTCCAACCGTTGCAGCCGGGAAGCGTACTCGGTTCATCGCCGCCGTAGCTCTTGCCGAAATAGTCAAAATCTTCCGGTCCGTCGCCGTCCTCATTAAGAAGAAGCTCGGCAACTATATCGCTCGGTACATACTCGGCAGAATATGCGAGGTTTGCTTCCGTGTCAACTGCAAGACCGCTCTCACTGTCAAGCGCCTTCATAACGATTGCCGTATATGTATCTCCATCTTCAAGTGTTACATCGCCGCGGAAGTTTGTTATTGTCTGAGGTCCGTAGCCGACTGAGTTGTCTACCTGGTCTACGGCATAAATCTTGCCCTTTTCCGTTCCGTCCTCATTCTTTACGGTGATAACTACGATACCGTAGCTTTCCATCTTTATCTTTGCAGCCTGTGTCTTTACAGACACGCTATCAATCTTGCCTTCATCATCAAATACAACTTCATTGATTACAACCGGATATTCGTTATCTGTCTGTACAACGTATGTCGGCCATGCGTCACCTGCAAGACTGCCTATTGATGAAATATCAAGAAGATTTGCCGTCTCAGTTGTTATGTTATCCATAAAGCCGGCAAGAACTGCCTTCTGAGTTGTGTCTGTTACGGCTTTTGCAGCCTTTATGAACTCATATGCAAGAGCCTCAGCGCCGGCGTCATTCGGGTGTGTCTGGTCTGTGCCGCCGCCCTTTGCTGTCTGGAAGTAATACTTTATTGCATTTGCATTACCGTCATTATCGGTTACAACCTTATTATAAAAATCAAGGCTGTTCTGATTGAGATTTACATATGCAATATCCGTTGCACCGCCTGTAACCTTGTCGGCAACGTAATTCTGTCCGGCTGTTGCAAAACCGTCAATAGTGTGCTGATATGCACCGGAGGAGAAAGTGTTAATTCTCTCTATCGGGCTTACTATTATAAGCTTTGCGCCTACCTCGTGGCACTTGTTATAGTACTTGTCAAGATTTGCCACATAGCCTGTAGGACCGTCGTTCTTATGGTTATGACCATACTCTACATAAAGGTAATCGCCTGCCTTTATACGGCTGGCTACCATATTATAGTGGTAGTTGTCTGCCGCGTTAAGACCGCCTTCGCCCTCGTTTACCATCGCAAGATTACGGGGAAGATACTTTGTAAGACCTGTACCTACGCCGGTGTAGTTCTGAAGCGGCCAGAACGGCAACTCACAGTTACCGTCCGTTACGGTTGAATCGCCAAGTACCCAAAATACGGGATACGGCTCAACCTTCTGTATTTCAAGTGATGCAATGGCTGTGTTTTTACCAAGCACACACACATTTACCATACCGTCAGCAATCGTTCCCTTTGGCTCTGACTTCTCATAGTAAATCGGCGTCGGACGTACAGAAAACGTAACTGTTTCTGTTTCTCCGGCAGCAATTGTCTTGTGCGTGATTATCGGGTGCTTTCTCTCAGTATAAACACTTGCATCAGCCGCCTCGGTCGGGTCGAGCGTTGTTACTGTTGCCTTTACTCTGTAATATGTTTCATCATCAGCTTTCAAAGCAAAACGCGTCGGATAATACTCATCCCCCGCATTCTCAAACGCGTCCTCACCCGTTGAGCCTATACCGTCAACTGTGCCGCCGCCGGCTGTGAGCGTTATCTTCTGACCTTTCTGTAAGCCAAAAGCATCAAGACGATTGCCGAGTTTTACTTCTTCCTCGTCAAGTCCAAGAAAGCCATAGCCTTCATTGCCGCTATAATAGCTCTTTGTAGGCGCAACTGCCGTAAAACCGGCATCCGGCGTCTGATCTGCCTCGCCGAAATCGAACTTCCACTCGGCAATTACCTTGTTCGCATCCTCCGGAAAAATAGGAGTAACGTCAATGTGATCATCCGCACTTGCCGCGGTGGGAAGTACGACGCTTGCGGCTATCATACTTGCCGAAAGCAGGGCGCCAAGCGTCTTTTTAAATGTTTTGTTCATTTTTTTCTCTCCCTTTCTGATATTTTTGTGTTCGTTCACAATAGTCATATTCATTGTATCACACATTTTACAAAAAGAAAAGCAGATTTTGAAAAATTTTATATAATCTTTCAAATCTGCTACATTTTTAATTCTATTGTCGGATTATTTCTTTTTTCTGAGCATCGAACCTGCCGTGACAGGCTCTTTTATCTTCATTTTTATTATCTGCTCAGCGTGGTTCGCGACCTCGATTTCGCTGCCGTTCTCGTCTGTCATACTGTCAACCGTCTGTACAAAATACGGCTGCATAGGGCGGATAATCTCTATCTCGTCACCCTTGAAGAAGCGGTTGCGCTGGGTGATGGTCGCTATACCTGTTTCCGCGTCATACGATTGTACAATTCCGATAAGATCATAGTCACGGATATATGAGCTTGAGGTATACACCTGCGAGTTTTCGTCAGGCTTGCCGCAGTAGAAGCCTGTCGTATACGGGCGATGACTGACCTTGCACAATTCGTCATATTCCGCCTTGTTGAAGATGTAATTTTGGGGGTCGGCAAAGTAACGGTCTATTTCGCGGCGATACGCGCCTACGATTGTTGCAACGTAGTACGACGTTTTGACGCGGCCTTCAATTTTAAGGCTTGTTATGCCGCTCTGTACCAGTTC
>JAFQYK010000574.1 GCA_017406485.1 Clostridia bacterium | reverse complement strand
TAGATGGCTACAACGAAAAAACAGATAATTACTATGTAAATGTACCCAGAACGAATTTTCACCTCTACAACAGCGATTTCGGCCCGCATCAGAACTACACCGTATGGCAGACGCAGGCGACACTTTACCGACTGTCAAACAGGCTGCCCGAAAAAATGGAGGACGAGACCGTAACAGACCTCGGCGGCGGTGTAACGCTTGCGGACAACCGGAAGTACACCTATGCCGAAAAGGACGGACACGTTACGTTTTGTATGCCGCATGGCGACAAGCATTTTCTTGTAACAACTGAGGACGGACAGCCGGTTCTCGGTCACGACACAAATGTGTATAACCTTACAGACGGAAGACGTCTTATGAGGCTGAGGCACGGAATTTATGAGATGAATAACGTGTATATCAGAACTGAAGCGTATTACAATATGGGATTTGTCGGTATGCCGCCTATGGAATGCCACTATGCATATGATTATGACGGCAGCTTCATAGACGACGGACTAATGACGGATAACAACAGGGCTATTACACTGACTGACCCCGACGGTATGAACAGATATATTTTCTGCCGTGTATCCAGCGGAGGATATTATATGACCGGAGCCTATGGCATAGAGCCGGTTATAAGCGGCAAAGAAAGTATTAAGCAGGCGGCGGACAAGGTTCCGTATATTATCTGCACAGTTACAAGAGACGGCAGAAAAATATCGCAGATGTACAATTTTGACGGCGAAATGCTGTACGAACATGAAGGGGAATATTCGTATGTAAATAGCGATACTATTGTCTGTTTTGACGGAGATGCTTCATATGCCGCGCGCGCCCAAGATGGTGAAAAGCTTTTTAATATAAAGGGAACGACGCTGCCGCGAAATTATATTACTGATAGCTATTTTGTCACCAGAGATGAGAATACAAATCTAGAGTATCTTTACCGCTTCGACGGCGGCGAAAAGGATGAGGTGTGCGACGGGTTTTTCTACCTGAGCAGATGGGGCAGCTTTATTGAAGTAGAACGCGAGGGTGAAGAAAATACGTACCTGCTCACCAACGATTTGAAGCGCATACGCGTACTTGACGGAAATCTCATACGCAGCGAAAAGGGGTATTATATTTTAAAGCGCGGCAACAAGTACGTAATAACAGATAAGGATTGGAATGAGAAAGTAATAACGGACGGTCATTTTATACAGAAAGATGATATAATAGTTACTTATCCGCGTAATGAGGTGGGATATGGTGAGATAAAAGCCTATAATGCCGACACGCTTGAACTTATATGGAACTGTGAAACCACGGTGTACGATAAGTCCGATTATCCGCAGATAGGCGAAACTTATCTGCTTGCGGAAAGAGACGGAGCAGTGTACCTATACAATATTCGAAACGGTGCATCAGCCGCGCTTGAACCGATTGAGACAGGACATTATTCCCTAAGCGAGAAATCCGGTATTGCCGGCGTGGATCACAGCACATCACGGACAGCGTTTAATGATGACACAACTTTGTATAACGAGAACTGCGAACCGCTAGGTAACTTCAAGGGCGGCTCACTTGAGTGGAACTCTGAATATGTAACGCATTCTCCCAATATATGGTATGGACCGCGATATTTATATGATCTGAACGGAAATGATATGGGCATAACGGCAGATGAAATTCGTCAGATAACCGTAAACGACAGAAAGCTTATAATCGCGTATGACGAGTATAAGGACTATAAAACAAAGGTCTATGACTATGATACGTGCGAGTATCTCTTCACACTCACCGGTCAAGCGGGACTAACCTACGAGAATTGTATTTATACCAAGGATAAAGACGGAACAAAACACTATTTTGATGAAAACGGAAATGAAATAGAAGAGCCAAAGGAGGAATAAAAATGGATTTGCTTGAAGTCGGAAAAATAGTGAATACACACGGACTTCGGGGCGAGGTCAAGGTTGTGCCTTGGACGGACTACCCCGAGCAGTTTGAAGATATAGAAACAGTATACCGCAAGACAAAAACGGACTATGAAAAGCTCACAATACGCGGTATCAAATACCAAAAGGGAAACATCATCCTCCGTTTTGCCGAGATAACGGACATAAACGAAGCGGAAAAGTACAAAAATCAGATACTCTATGCCGAGCGCGACGATTTGGGCGAGCTGCCCGAGGGCGTATATTATATAGCCGATCTGATAGGCCTTACGGTTGTAACGGACGAAGGCGAGGAACTGGGCAAAATTGCAGATGTCATAAACACAGGCGCGAGTGATATATACGAAGTTAAGCGCGAGGGTATGAAAAACCTGCTCCTGCCGGCAATCCCCGATGTTGTGCTTGATGTTGATTTGGAAAATAAAAAGGTGACGGTTCATATGATGGACGGTCTGGAGGACTTAGCGTGAAAGAACGCAGTTCTTTCGCATCCAATTTATCCTTGAATGAAATGAAAGGATGGCTTAATATGCGCTTTGACGTACTGACGCTTTTTCCCGATATGCTGGAGAGTGTTTTAGGTGACAGTATAATCGGCAGAGCGAGGGAAAACGGAATAATAGAGCTGAATTTTATTGATATACGTGACTACACAAAAAACAAGCACCGCAAGGTGGATGACTACCCCTACAGCGGCGGAGGCGGTATGCTTATGAACCCTCAGCCGGTATATGACGCGTATATGTCGGTTGCAGGCGGACTTGACTATAAGCCGCTTACAATCTATATGTCACCGCAGGGCAAGGTGTTTAACCAAGGCATTGCAAAAGAACTCTCAAATGAAAAACATATTGTTCTTTTATGCGGTCACTACGAGGGCATAGACCAGCGCGTGCTTGATGAAATTGTGGATATGGAAATTTCGATAGGAGACTTTGTCTTAACCGGCGGCGAAATACCGGCTATGGCTGTAATAGACACCGTTTCGCGCCTTATACCGGGCGTTCTGGCGACGGAAAGCTCCTACGAAAACGAGTCGCATTACAGCGGCCTTTTGGAATATCCGCAATACACCCGCCCGCAGATTTGGATGGGTAAGGAAATTCCGGAGGTTTTAATAAGCGGACACCACGCAAACATTGAAAAATGGAAACGCGAACAGTCGCTCATAAACACCCTGAATAAACGCCCTGATATGCTTGAAAAAGCAGAGCTTACAAAAACGGACAGGGATTTTCTTGAAAGGATAAAAAGAAGCGAATAAATTTGAAATTAACTATTGCAGTTTCCGTAATTTTGTAGTATAATGTACAAGCGAATTAAATATTGAAACAATTGGCGATGATGACCGAGCCCGCGCGACGGAGCCTCGTGAACCTTGTCAGATGGGGAACCAAGCAGCAATAAGCGATGTGCGCCGTGTGTTGCGGTAAACTCGGTCGGAGCCTTTTATGAAAACAATAGCGCCCATTGCGGCGTTTTTTCGTGTAAGACTAAGAGAAAGGGGCTTTGGCTATGGCGCATCAGGCTATATACCGCCGCTGGCGTCCGATGGTGTTTGAGGACATCATAGGACAGGGGCATATTACAAAAACGCTCAAAAACCAAATAATCGGCGGCAAGGTCGGTCACGCCTATCTTTTCTGCGGCACGCGCGGCACGGGTAAAACAACGTGCGCAAAGGTTTTATCGCGCGCCGTAAACTGCCTGAACCCCAAAGACGGAAGCCCCTGCAACGAATGTGAGATATGCAAGGGTATAATAGATGGCTCAATAATGGACGTCAAGGAAATCGACGCCGCCTCAAACAACGGTGTTGACAATATCCGCGAGATACGCGACGATGTGCAGTATGTGAGTGCAAACACAAAGTACACCGTCTACATTATAGACGAGGTGCATATGCTCTCAACCGGCGCATTTAACGCACTTTTAAAGACGCTTGAAGAACCGCCGGAGCACGTTATATTTATCTTGGCGACCACCGAGGCGCATAAGGTACCGGAAACAATCCGTTCGCGCTGTCAGCGCTTCGATTTCAGACGTATAAAACCGTCGGATATAATAGTGCGAATGAAGGAAATCGCCCACGGTGACGGACTTAACATAACCGAGGACGCTTACAAAATGCTCGGACGTCTTGCCGACGGCTCGATGCGTGACGGGTTAAGTATTCTTGAACGCGTTGTATCTGCCGAGGGAAATGAAGTAACGGCGGAGAGCATAACAAACGTACTCGGTATTTCAACCGCCGACAGCACGTTTAAAATAACAGATGCAGTTTTAAAGGGTGACGCGGCGGGAATTGTATCGGTAATAGACGATGTGCTTTCCGAGGGCAAGGACTTAAAGGTTTTTATGGACAGCCTTATAAAGTGCTTCCGGGATATGATGCTCTGCAAGGTCACGGATAAAACGGAAGCGGTACTTGACCTTGACCCGACAGATATGATAAAATTAAAATCGCTTGCGGAGAAAATGACGTTTGAAAAGCTCTCGCACGCCGTTTCGGTACTTTCAGACGCGGCGGCGGAAGCAAAATGGGTAAAATCACCGCGCATCATATACGAGCTTGCGCTAATAAAAATTTCGCGCCCCGAATTTGACAATTCACCCGAAGCCTTAATGGACAGGCTCACAAGCCTTGAAAACAAGGTATCAGCCGGCGCGGTGGCGGACACGTCCGCGATTGACGACAGGCTTGCGCGTCTTGAAGAAAAAGTCAAAAACGGCATTAAGGTTACAGCCGGACCGGCAGAGGTCAAAGAGGAGAAGCCAAAGGAAGACAAAAAGGTCTCCGCAAGGCTGTACAGTCCGATACCCGAATATGAGCTTACTCCCGACCATCCGCTTGTCAAGGCGGCGCGCAACT
>JAFQYK010000006.1 GCA_017406485.1 Clostridia bacterium | reverse complement strand
TAGACAAGGAAACATTTTTGCCGTACATAGAAAGACTCGGTAAGGCGGCAGGTATTGAGATTAAGACGTATGACGATGTTATAAAAGCTGCATACGCGCGCGCCGACTTTTTCCACTCTGTAGGCTGCCGCGTAAGCGACCATGCGCTTGACGGTGCGCCGTTCAACGAAGAATACGATGCCGGCGAAGTATTCAAAAAGGCGCTTAATAGTGAGAAGATTACAAAGGGCGAGGCTGACGCGTACAAGATGAGCGTTTTAAAAGACCTTGCGAAGAAATACAAGGAGCTTGACTGGGCAATGCAGCTCCACATCGGCGCGCTCAGGAATAATAACTCAAAAATGTTCGCCAAACTCGGTGCGGACACAGGCTTTGACTCAATCGCTGACTATTCAATCGCTGCGGAGCTTAGTAAGCTGTTAAACTCAATGGAGGAAACGGACAATCTACCCAAGACTATCCTCTACACATTAAATCCGAAGGACAATTACGTCCTTGCAACAATGCTCGGTAACTTCCAGTCCTCCGACACTCCGGGCAAGATACAGTTCGGCTCCGGCTGGTGGTTTAACGACCAGCGCGACGGTATGACGGAGCAGATGAAGGCGCTTGCTAATCTCGGCGCGCTGAATAAGTTTGTCGGAATGCTGACGGACTCAAGAAGTTTTTTGAGCTACACGCGTCACGAGTATTTCAGACGTATTATGTGCAATATCCTTGGCACATGGGTAGAGAACGGCGAGTTTCCGCAGGATTATGACACGCTCGGCAAAATTGTTCAGGATATTTGCTTTAATAATGCGGTGAATTATTTTAATGTTCAGTTGTAAACAGGGACACTAAAATCAGAAAGGGGACACTAAAATGGAATTATTAAAGAGAACAAACCAAAAAATGCACACAGAGCGTGTAATGCAATTCGGAGAGGGCAACTTCCTCCGCGGTTTTGTGGACTGGATGATAGACAGACTTAACAAGGAGAACGGCGGCGATTACGGCGTTGTCGTTGTACAGCCGCTGCCGGGCGGTCTTGCACAGATGATAAACGATCAGCAGGGCTTGTATACGCTGTATTTAAGAGGACTGCAGGGCGGCGAAAAGATAGAGGAAACGCGCATTGTTGACGCTATCACGCGTTGTCTTAACCCGTATGAGCAGACAGAGGAATTTTTTGCCTGCGCGTTAAATCCTGACCTGAGATTTATCGTTTCAAACACCACGGAGGCAGGTATTGAGTATAAGCCGAACCAGGACAAGGACGATTTTGCAGGTACGACCTTCCCCGGCAGACTTACAATGTTTATGAAGAAGCGTTTTGACGCCGGACTTGACGGCTTTGTGCTGCTGCCGTGCGAGCTTATCGACAAGAACGGTGATAATTTGAAGGAGTGTATATTAAAGTATGCTTCGGATTGGGGTTACGGCGAGGACTTTGTAAAGTGGGTTAATGAGAAGAACCACTTTACAAACACGCTTGTTGACCGTATCGTAACAGGCTATCCGCGTGACAACGCAGCCGAAATGTGCAAGCAGTACGGTTATCGGGACAACGTAATTGATACTGCCGAGATTTTCCACCTTTGGGTAATTGAGGGCGATAAAAAGTATGCAGAGGAAATCCCGTTCCACAAGCATGGTATGCACGTGCTTTGGACGGACGATGTAACGCCGTACAAAAAGCGAAAGGTTCGTATCTTAAACGGCGCGCACACAATGAGCGTTCTTGCGGCGCGTCTTGCAGGACTTGAAACGGTGGGCGAGATGATGAACGACCCCGACACATTTAAGTTTGTACACGACGGTATTTTTGAGGAAATTATTCCGACGCTTGATTTGCCGAAGGAGGAGCTTACTGAGTTTGCAAATGACGTAATCGAGCGTTTCAAAAATCCGTTCATAAAGCACTACCTTTTGAGCATTGCATTAAATTCCGTATCAAAGTACAAGGTTCGCGTTCTTCCGAGCGTTTTGGAATACATCAAGCGTTATAACAAGGAGCCGAAAAAATTGGTATTCGCTCTTGCCGCGCTTATAAAGTTTTACAGAACTGACGAGGCAAACGACGATGCGGAGGTTATGGAGTTTATGAAAAAGGCAACTCCAGCCGAGATATTAAAGAGAACAGATTACTGGGATGAGGATTTATCCTCGCTTCTTCCGTCAATCGAGAAGTATATTGCAGAAATTGAGTCAAAGGGTATGCGTGAGGCTTTAAAAGAGGTATTATAATGAAAACGCTCAAAATAAACGAAAAAGACAATGTAGCCGTAATGCTTGACGGAGAAAACCGCGGTCACAAAATCGCCCTGCGCGACATTAAGGCGGGCGAGGATATAATAAAGTACGGCTACAGCATAGGACACGCCGTAGAGGATATACAGGAAGGCGACCACGTTCACACCCACAATATAAAAACAAACCTTGAGGGGACACTAAACTACACGTTTAACCAAAACTTGGGGACACTAAAACCGAGGGACACTAAAACCTTTATGGGCTACCGCAGAGAAAACGGCAGGGTTGGAATACGCAACGAGATTTGGATTGTAAACACTGTCGGCTGCGTGAATAAGACCTCGGAAATTCTCGCAAAGGAAGCGAGCATTAAATATGCCGGCGAATGTGACGGTATCTTTAACTTTGTTCATCCGTTCGGCTGCTCACAGCTTGGCTCAGACCAGGCCACCACGCAGGCTGTTTTAAAGGGAATGGTGAACCACCCCAACGCGGCAGGCGTATTGGTGCTTGGACTTGGCTGCGAGAACAACAATATTCCTGTATTTAAAGAGGTGCTTGGCGAGATAGACGAGCGCCGCGTACGGTTTATGTCAACGCAGGATTATGACGACGAAATAGAGCAGGGTCTTGCGCTTATAGGCGAGCTTGTGGAATATGCAAAGACGTTTAAGCGCGAGGAGTGCGATGCTTCAGAGCTTGTTGTCGGCTTAAAGTGCGGCGGCAGTGACGGCTTCTCCGGCCTTACCGCAAATCCGCTTATAGGCAGAGCAAGTGACGCGCTTATCTCAATGGGTGCAAGCACGATTTTAACCGAGGTACCCGAAATGTTCGGCGCGGAAACGATACTTATGAACCGCTGCGTGAACGAAGAAGTGTTCGACAAAACCGTTCACCTTATAAACGACTTCAAGGACTATTTCACGCGCCACGGACAGGTCGTATACGAAAACCCGTCACCCGGCAATAAAAAGGGCGGAATAACAACGCTCGAGGATAAGTCCTTAGGCTGCGTGCAAAAGTCCGGCAGCGCGAATGTGGCGGACGTTATCGGGATAGGCGAGAGTGTTAAAAACAAGGGTCTGAACCTTTTGACAGGCCCCGGTAACGACATAGTGGCAGTAACAAATCTTACCGCTTCGGGCTGCAATATGATTTTGTTCTCGACAGGCAGAGGTACACCGGTTGGCGCGCCGGTGCCTACGGTAAAGGTTGCGACAAACACACCGCTCGCCCTCAGAAAGCCCCATTGGATTGACTTTAATGCAGGACCTATTATAGACGGCGCGGATTTAACGGAGGAATTTGTTGACTACATACTTTCTGTCGCAAGCGGCGAGAGGACAAACAATGAAAAACACGGCTACCGTGAAATCTCAATCTTCAAGGACGGCGTAACGCTGTAAAATATGTTGAATTTAAAAATAACACATTTCGGTGTGTTATTTTTTTGTTCTAAACCTGTCCAGGATTTAATATATATCAAATACAAAACAAAAGGAGGACAGGCAGATGTTTATAGCAAACAGCGCGCTGAGGGTTTCACCGGCTGCAGGGGTATTTGAATTGTTGCCGCGCGATTTAAGACGGTATTTTTATAATATCACACCTGACGGCGCAAGCGAGATAAGACTGCGGCTATATAAGCCGCTTGCAATACATTTTGAGGACGGCGTGAAATACATAAGCCGCCGCGGCAATTTAACCGCCATCCCCACGGGCACGGTGACGGTAACGCGCGCTCATATTGAGGAAGCGATGGAGATTGCGACCGCGTCATCGGTTTACTCTCTGAAGGACGAAATCCGGAACGGATTTATAACTCTTCGCGGCGGACATAGGATGGGTATAACGGGAACGGCGGTTGTAAAGGACGGAAGGGTTTCCTTTTTAAAGGATGTGTCGGCGCTTAACTACCGCATAGCGCGCGAGGTTCAGGGCGCGGCGGACGGTGTTATGGATAGTGTCTGCAGCGGAGGACGCGTAAAAAGCACGCTTATAATTTCTCCGCCCGGCGCGGGCAAAACGACAATGCTGCGTGACATTGTGCGGCAGCTTTCGTACAAGGGCTTTCGCGTAAGCGTTGTGGATGAGCGGCGTGAGATAGCGGCTATGCACGAGGGCAGGAGCGCGTTTGACCTCGGCTTTAACACCGATGTTTTGGAGGGTGCGGACAAGGCGGAGGGTATGCTGATGGTTCTAAGGTCAATGAATCCGGATGTGATTGTGACGGATGAAATCGGCAC
>JAFQYK010000573.1 GCA_017406485.1 Clostridia bacterium | reverse complement strand
GTATCTCTTTATCAGAGGATTCTTCAATAAGTGTTTCGATATCTATAACATTGATCCAATCACTTAAATCATCCTCATCTTCTGTTGCAACAGCCGAACTCTGCATTAAAATAATAGTTGTGCCATCTGTACTCATTCCAACAGTATCGGCTCCAATCTCACTGTCGCCTCGTACATAATTCAAATCAGTAACAAATCCATTTTCGTCAATATCTATTGACATAGTATGTGTCTTACCATGATCAAAGTCAGCACTCGCTGTCTCGGAAATGGCGCTCGCTGTAGTATATGCTACATAATGCACAACCGAAAATACCATTGCTAATGCAAGGAATGTGCTTAGAAGTCGTTTTTTCATTGTAAAATCCTCCCCTTTTTATTAAAATGAAATTTAAAAATTCTATGTACAAATATATATTTTATTTTATCATTTTTGCTAATTTTAGTCAATGGTTTTTTTCGTATTTTATTGAAATATTCTAAGAAAAGCACGAAAAAAGAACCGGAAATGGTTTCCGGTTCTTTCGTATTACGGGATTTCGAATTTTACGGCTGCTATTATGAATTCGTAGTATGCCCAGTGGTCGCGCTGTAAATCCGAGAACGGGCACTCAAGGCTGTCTAAAAGCTCCGTGTTGCGGTATCTGTCTGTCGCAACATTCACAATTCTTGCCGCCTCGCTGCGCCTTATGGGATTTTCAGGGAGGAATGTTCCGTCAACATAGCCGCTGATTATTTCCTTCTCCGCCGCTGCGTTTATGATACCTGCGCTCCAACGGTCAGGTTCCACATCCGTAAACGGCATACCATCTATGCTTTCCATACCGGTGAGTCTTGCAACCATCGACGCGAACTGTTCACGCGTCACCGTTTCCTCGGGACGGAAGGTGCCGTCCTCAAAGCCGGAGATAAGTCCGCGCGCGGCCGCTTCGGATATAACGCCTATGTACCAGGTACCCTCGCGCACATCGGGGAAGGTGTTTTTATACTCGTCACCCGACCTGCCCGCAAGCTGTACCATAATGGTTGCCGCTTCGGCGCGGGTCATAAAGTCGTCAGGCTTTATCATACCCTCATAGCCGGTCAGATACGGTATATTCATATTTCTGTCACCCGACGGTTCAGATGTATGGGCGGGCTCGGGACTTGTTGTAGGAATAGGGGTCGGTGTAATACCGCTGCCCTTTGTGACCACAAGTCTTATAATATCGCTAAGACTTCTGTTACCATTCACATAAGCTGTAATTATCGTGGCTCCAGGGTTTAAAATCGTAACCACGCCGTCTGTAACGGTTGCAACCGTTTCATTCTCCGATGTCCAGATAATCTCAGACGTGGAATCCGTGTCACCCACAAAGCTCAATGTTTTTGTATCTGTTGTAATCTCAAGATTTGTGGGAACTGAGCTGCCCGTGCTGCCGTCGTCGTTTTTGTATCTTATGGTGAAGGAGGTTCCTCCTCCCCCGCCACCGCCGCCGCTTCCGCCGCCGTGGCTCGGTCGTTTCAGGGTAGTATAAATAGTCGTCTCACCCTCAATGTCAAGCGGGAATGTAAGCCGCGTGCTTCCTTCAAGCTCGGCAAAGAGTGTGTAATAGTTGACCTCAACCTCAACACCCTTGTCATTTATCTCGGTTATCGGACCAATAAATCCGCGGAATTCATCTTCCTTCTCAAAGTGGTCGGTGTTGGTGTAATAGCTCCAGAGAACTCTGTAATCCTCGCCCTCGGACGGTTTGTCCTTAGAGGTGAGTGTAATTCTCACTTTATACGTTGTTACCGGCACACTTTCGCTTGCGGGCGACTCGGCGTAGTTATCGGTTTCGGCAAATCGGATACGCATATCATATTCCGTACCTAAGTCAAGATCCTCAAATACGTTACTCTCCTGCCAGGTTTCGCCGCCGTCCTTGGAATACTCGTACTTTGCACCGCCGTTTTGCTGTACCTCGGTCATTTCGGGAGGTATTATTGTGATAATATTCGTCACATCGGAAAGCTCTACATTACCGGCGGAGATTGAAACAGTATCATCCGACTTAGTTATATCACCTGTTGAGGTTATTTCGGTAGCCGGCAGCTCGTAATTCGGTGTCCACTCCTCCTCAAGCGCTATACCGGTTATATAAACCGTCTTACCCTCGCCTGCCAGATAATCCTCGAAGTTAAATACGGCCGTCGCGGTGACCTTATCACCGTTCTGCATATTCGTAAAGATTATATCACCTGTGGTGAGCGTGGTTGAGCCGTCGAACATAATAGTGTTCACCGGACAGTCACCGTATGTAAGTACGCGCTTATGCACAATAATCGGATCGGAATACTTTGCTTCAACATCGTGCACGCTTCTTGCTGTTAGCTTTATAACTCTGCCGTCGTGTTCGGGGACGTACAGTACATCGCCGCTGCGTGCGCGTGTGCCTTCTGTCGCTTTTTCCGTGTCGTAGTACACCGGTGTTACGCGGTAATCGGGGAGCTGGTCAAACGTCACGTTGTCATCATAGCCCGTGTCATATATAATATGGACATTTCCGCCGCTTAAATCCATCGTTTCACCGTATGTGTATTCAAGATTGGGCTGCTCGGTTATCTCGATTTCGGTTATTTCCTTGTCTATAATTCTTCCGCCGCCTGTCACAAGATGCGTGCTGTCTGCGGTGTTTAAGGTATAGTTCTTGTTTCTGCCGTAGCCCTCGACAAGCTGCATATTGGCGATGCCGACATTGTAGTTGTCATCCTTGGTTTCATCATAGTAAACGGCGTCATAGCTTATGCGAAGGTCATCGTCATTTACGCGGTTACTCTCCATCTGCGTACTGTCTGCAAAGGCGGGGATATAGTGAACCTCTCCCATATTCGCCTTAATTATATCAGCCGTCAGCG
>JAFQYK010000572.1 GCA_017406485.1 Clostridia bacterium | reverse complement strand
CTGTAAATGCAAAGGTTCAGGCAAATGTCACTTACACAGATGCTTCTGATAATCAGCAGAAGACAATCGAAAGACAGGCGGCTGAATTTAAGGCAACTGTACTGAAGAACTAATCACACAAAACCACAAACAACCGCGGAAATTCCGCGGTTGTTTTTTTGAGCCTAAATAGGGGAGCGCACAAAAAAAACAGACCCATTTGGGTCTGTTTCAATATGTCCAAATTACTTGCCGGGCTTAAAGAAATCGGGAACGTCTATACTGCCCATACTCGGCTTTAATTTTCTTGAGAAAATCGCATCATCATCGTTCACTGACGAAGTGTATGATGACGGTTTTCTGTCACCGCTCTGCGCGAACTTCGGCGTAATTCTCTTCAAATCACCGCCTGAACTGTCCTTCTTGCCGCGCTTTAATGAACCGTCAAGGCCTGTTGCAATAAGCGTTACCTTAATCTCGTCCTTTAAGCTGTCATCCATAGCAGTACCAACGATTATGTTAGCTTCCTCACTGACCATATCACGAACGATTGTTGAAACCTCACCCATATCAACAAGTGAGAACTCGCTGCCGCCGGTGATGTTGAGAAGCACATTCTCTGCGCCCTCAATACTTGTTTCAAGAAGCGGACTCTCAATAGCGGCGCGAACAGCGTCAGATGCCGCATTTTCGCCCTTGCCGATACCGATACCCATATGTGCAACGCCGCTGTCTTTCATGATTGTGCGAACATCGGCAAAGTCACAGTTCATTATACCGCGCTGTGTGATTACCTCAATGATACCCTGCACGCCCTGACGAAGTACGTCATCAGCGAGCTTAAAGGAATCCTTTATAGTAACCTTCTTGTCAGCAATCTTTAAAAGTAAGTCGTTAGGTATTGTAACAATAGCGTCAACCTTTTCAGCAAGGCTTTTTATACCCTCCTCGGCGTTTCTCATTCTCTGAGGTCCCTCAAAGAAGAATGGCTTTGTTACAACGGCAACCGTAAGTACGCCCAAAGACTTTGCAGCCTCAGCGATTATCGGTGCAGCGCCTGTACCCGTACCGCCGCCCATTCCGGCAGTTACGAATACCATATCTGTATCCTTAACAAGGTTCTTTATTTCATCCTTAGTTTCCTCTGCAGCCTGTCTGCCGATTTCCGGTCTTGCGCCAGCGCCCAGACCGTTTGTCAGCTTTGTGCCAATCTGCAGAACTGTCGGCGCCATTACATTTGAAAGCTGCTGAGAATCCGTATTTACACATATAAATTCAGCCTTTGTAACGCCGGCCTCAATCATACGGTCAACAGCGTTGTTTCCGCCGCCGCCTACGCCGATAACCTTTATTCTGGCGCCGTCTATTGTGGTGTTTTCTTCTAAACCGATAGGCATTCCACTCATCTAATATATCCTCCTTCGTAGTTTTTCTCTGTAAAATTGTATTAAAAGAAATATATTACAGAGAATTACCGCATATATATCTATTTTACTATGTTTTGTCAACTTATTCAATACCTTTTTAAAACAAATTTTAAAAACGGCGAATAAATCTAAACAAGATTATCACCGTTTTTTTGTTAAAATTGTTCAATATGCGGTATTATGGCGTGTAAATCGCCTTGCCCGGATCGGACAGATCTATTGTTCCGCGGGCGTTATTAGCAAGCGCGTCGCTTGTGACGGCCTCCTTGAACAGTCGTATCTTTCGCTCTATATCAAGCTGCGAGCCGCACTGAGCAGTTATACGGTCGTCGTAGTTCATCGTTATGGCGGTGAGGCTGTTTATGTTGACCTCCTTTATGTCCGCAAGCAGACCGGTAGCTTCAAGCGTGCGGAGCATTGTCTTTAAGGTGCTGTCTTTGTAGTCGTTGCCTACGTTCAGGCTCTCGCCTATATTAGCGCTTTGGAGCTCAACACCGGTTACAACCGGCAGCTTATTACGCGCGGCATTCAGTTCCTCTAATACCATAAGTGATGAGCTTACGGTAAGATTTTTGCCGCCGCCTCGTACAATAGCGGCCGGCGTATACTCGGAAACTGTCACCTCAACTGAGGGAGGGAACAGCTTTTTCTGTACATCTACGCTGCTTACATATGGTATTTCCTGCAGCATTTTTGCAATCTTGCCATCGGTTGTGCGCAATAGGTTTTCACCGATAAGCGGCTTCAGCTTTTCCACAATTTGCTCGTCCGTGACTATTTGATTGCCTTCAACGCTTATAGTGCGTATATTGAAGATTGGCGTCAGAAACAGAAGTATAAGAACTATAACGCAAAGAGCGATAAGCGCAAGAACAATCCTGCGCCGTTTTTTTTGCATTCTGCGCTCCTTCTGCTTCTTCTGGTAGCTGATTTTTCTTTTCAGCACCTCGCCGCCGGTTAAATCTTCATCAGGGGATACGTATTCCGCATCCTCGTTTGTTACGCGGCGGCTGCCGTTTTTAACGAGCCGTATATTATTGTTGTTTCTCTTGTCCATAATATCATTCCCGTCGTATATTTGCTCCGCACTGCCTCAGACAGCGCTCTATATGTTCATAGCCTCTGTCTATAAATTCAGTGCCGTTTATAACTGTTCTGCCATTTGCCGCAAGCGCCGCTACGACAAGCGCCGCGCCGCCGCGCAACTCACGCGCGACAACATTTGCACCGGAAAGCGCCTCTACCCCGCGTACAACCGCGCTCCTGCCTGTAACCTTAATATCCGCGCCCATCCGCACAAGCTCGTCAACGTGCTGAAACCGGTTTTCAAAGATGTTTTCGATAAAAACACTCGTTCCGTCTGCCACGGTCGCAAGCGCCATAAACGGTGACTGAATATCTGTTGGAAATCCGGGATAGGGCATTGTCTTTATAGTATGTACGCTTTTAAGCCGTTTGGGGGATAACTGATAAATTTTATCAGTGTCACATTGTATTTTAGCGCCCATTTCTCCGAGTACGTGCAGCATTGCGTTCATATCGTTTGGATTTGCGCCGGTGAGACATATTTCACCGCCCGTTATGGCGGAGGCTGCAAGATATGTTGCCGCAACAATTCTATCCGGCATTATTGTGTATTCCACGCCTTTGAGACTATCTGCGCCCCGTATGGTTATCAGGCTCGAACCCATACCTCTTATATCCGCTCCCATAGCATTCAGGAAATTACCCAAATCGGTTATTTCCGGTTCTCTGGCCGCGTTTGTGATTGACGTAAGACCGTCTGCGGTAGCGGCGGCAAGCATAATATTTTCCGTCGCGCCGACACTGGGGAAATCAAGATGAATATCCGCGCCCCTGATTTTTGCCGCGCTGCATTTTATGTAGCCGTGCTCCTCCGTTATGTCAATTCCCAAAGCCCTCAATGCTTTTAAATGCAAATCAATAGGTCTCAGTCCTATAGGACAGCCTCCCGGCATACTTACAACCGCCTCGCCCTGCCTTGCGATAATAGCGCCCAAAAATACAATGGAGGAACGCATTTCGCGCATAAGCTCCTCGCATATCGTACAGCCCGTCATATTACACGCGTCAACCGTGACAGTGTTTTTCACGCGCTTTACAGAACAGCCTAAGCCTTCAAGAACCTGGTCGGTTTTATCAACATCGCGCAGAGAAGGGCAGTTGTGAATAACGCTTTTTCCGGGCGTGAGTACCGTTGCGGCAAGTATCGGCAGTACGGCATTTTTTGCTCCCTGTACATGTATTTCGCCGCTGACTGCATTTCCGCCGTCTATAATTAGTTTGCCCACCTTCAACACCTCGCATAAAATAAATTCCGTTTATGTATTATACGAGATTTTTGAAATTGTGTTACAAAAGTGTGGATTACCACCATTGTACCACACTTTTTTCTGTAATTTAAGTGTTGACCCATAATTATAACATAGGTTTAATCAAGATGTAATAATGCAAAATTAGTCAAAAAAGGGCTGTCCAATTCAGCGCAGACCGTTTAAAGGCTTACACCTTTAAACTACGAACGAAACTCACCACTCGGAGTACCCTTGTACGCCGTCGGGTGAGTTTCGTCCGTTCTGCATCTAAATTGAATCAGCCCTACAGGATATTTTAAGCACACGCACTAACGAACCATCTCATCCTGGTGTCCGGTGGCTTTGTGTGACTTTATTACGCTTTCGATTTCCTCAATACTGCTTGCCGACATATCGCCTAAAACCGTGTTCTTAACAGCCGACAGCGCGTTTCCTATTTCCAAAGCACGCTCCGGTGTGCCGTGCTTTATAAGTCCGTACAGCACACCGGCAAGGTACGCGTCGCCGGAACCTATGCGGTCGATGACCTCGATATTGTAATAGGGTTCCTCCTCGTAGAACTGACCATTCATATAAATCTTCGAGGTAAAGTTGTGCTTCGTGGGACTCACAACCTCTCGGCGCGTTGTCGCAACAAGGAAGCAGCCGTAATCATCGGCATAACCCTTCATAATTTCTTCAAGTGTGCCGGTTCTTTGCAGCATTCTCCTTGATGTTTCCTCGGAAACGAACAGCAAATCAACGTATGGGAATACCGACTCGACAACCTTCTTTGCCTCTTCCTCGCTCCATAGCGTTGCGCGGTAGTTTACGTCAAAGGAAATATACGCGCCGGCCGCCTTGAAGCGTTTTATAAGCTCGAAGGTCGTTTCTTTAAGCGCGGGTGACAGCGCCATTGTGATACTTGAAACGTGAAACACCTTTGTTTTCTCAAACATATCCTCCGGCAGCTCGCTTGCCGTGAGCGAACAGACGCTTGCGTTTGCCCTGTCGTAAATAACGGACGATTTTCTCGGATACGCGCCGCTTTCGTAATAGTAAATTCCCAGGCGTCTTTCGGGTGAGTGGTCGTAAATTATGTAATCGTCCGAAACATTGCCGTAACGGATTTTATTTCTTATAAAATGTCCCATTTTGTTTTCCGGTAGCTTTGTGATAATCGCGCTTCTCATTCCGAGCATACCTGCGCCTGAAACAACGTTCAGCTCGCTGCCGCCGGCGTTCTTGTCAAATGTTTCACTCTGCGAAATCTTCTCCTTATCGGGCGGCGAAAGACGAAGCATAACCTCGCCGAGACCGATAAGGTCAAAATCCGTGTTTTCTTTAAACTTCATAAAATCAACCTTCCTTTCAAACCTAAATTTCTCTTAGTATTATTATACAATAGAAACAAGCGCGCAGTCAATAATTTTTGTAAAAACCCATAAAATATTTAAAACCGCACTATTCGCTAAAAGCTCTTTTTTTTCAACAAAGGGAAAATATGGAATAAAATGGAAATATAATAAAGACCGAATTTACATAGGAGGGAAAATAATGGAGCTATACTTATCGGGAAAATACCGCACGCTTGTTGTGCGCCTTTCGGGGGAGATAGATCACCACGCGGCGGCGGGAATAAGGGAGTGTGTGGACAGGGAGCTGTCAAGAACCGGCGCGGTGAATGTCGCGTTTGATTTTTCAAAGGTTGCGTTTATGGACTCGTCCGGGATTGGAATGATTATGGGAAGAAGCAAAATCACGTCCGCGCTCGGCGGCAGGGTGATTATATACGGTGCGTCCGGCGATATAAAGCGTATTATAAATATGTCGGGACTGGATAGCCTTGCAGTGGTTGCGGATAGTCTTGACGAAGGGATAAAGGAGGCGGCGGTAAATGTATAAGAATAATATGAAGGTGGTTTTTCCGGCGTTCTCGGATAACGAACGCTTTGCAAGGACGGTTGCTGCGGCATTTGTGATAGAGCTTGACCCAACGGTTGACCAACTGTCTGAAATAAAAACCGCCATATCAGAGGCGGTAACAAACTCCATAATTCATGGCTACGACGGTAAAAGCGGAGAGGTAACGCTTGAAGGCGGAATATACGATGATACGGTCGAATTCACCGTGTCAGATGACGGCGTGGGTATACCCGACATACGCCGGGCGCGCGAGCCGCTGTTTACCGGTAAGCCGGAGATGGAAAGAAGCGGTATGGGCTTCACGATTATGGAGGCGTTTATGGACGCGGTAGAGGTAGAGAGCGTAGTCGGTAAGGGTACGCGTATCACTATGAGCAAGAAGTTAGGCGGGTGACGAAATTGCCCGACAACACGGCTTTAATGGAACGCGTGCTGAAGGGGGACAAGCAGGCAGAAAACACGATGGTGGAGCAGAATATGGGGCTTGTGCATTCAATAGCAAGACGCTTTTCGGGCAGAGGCTATGAGCTTGACGACTTGATACAAATAGGCGCGATAGGGCTTATAAAGGCGGTTAAAAAGTTTAATCCCGATTTTGAGGTGCAGTTTTCTACATACGCTGTACCGATGATAATGGGTGAGATAAAGCGGTTTCTCAGAGATGACGGCGCAGTGAAAATAAGCCGCACGCTAAAGGAAACGGCATTGAAGGGCAGGAGGTGCGAGGAGATTTTGCGCCGCCGCCTTTGCCGTGAGCCTACCATAAGCGAAGTGGCAGAGGAAAGCGGTATACCGGCACAAAATCTTGTTGAAGCGTTTGACGCCGCCGCGCCGCCGGGAAGTATATATGAAAATGTTTATTCCGGCGGCGGCAAGGAAATCAATCTTGTCGATATGCTTGGCGGTGAAGGAATAGAGGATAACGTTATAAACAAGGTGCTGGTGGATGAGATCCTCTCGGTTCTTTCAAAACGCGAAAGGGAAGTGATTATTTTCCGTTACTTCCGCGGTAAGACGCAGTCGGAGATTGCGAAGTATATCGGAGTTTCACAGGTTCAGGTTTCCAGAATAGAAAAAAAGGCGCTTGAACGTATACGTTCAAGCGTCGGTGTTTAGAAATCGGCAAAACAGACAGCGTATCCGCTGTCTGTTGTCTTGTTTAATTGAATATTACCTTGAATTTTACTTCGCCGGTGTCGCCAAGCGTGTAATCGGTGAAGCTGACACCCTCGCTCTTGAGCTTGGAGAGTATACGCGTCAGATTGACTGAGTCGGTCGTGTATATATTGCCGCTTTCATCGTGGGGATAGCGGTCAATAATCTCCATTGCAAGCTCCGCGTCCTCTGAGGAAATCTTGATGCTTCCGATACCCGACGCGCTTGAAATAGGATTGCCGTTTCTGTCAAGCGTGTAATATCTGCCGTAGGCTATTTCCTCGCCGCCTTCGGCGAGAGAATAGTTTGACTTAATCTCGCTTGCATCAAGTGACGCTTTTACGTCCTCCGCTCTCAAATCATAAGTTACCGAGGATGTGGATTCCAAACCGCGCGCTATGCCGTAGTCCTCCTGCGGCTTGCTGCTTGAAGAAGTGTCTTTGCTTTCAGTTATTTCTGCCGTTTGAGCAGGTTCCGCTGTAATTGTCGCCTGAGCCTGAGCAGACGGTTCGCTCGCCTGTGCATTAGACTCTGCAGTCGGTGCGGTTACGGGTGTTGAAATCACAGTAGCGGTAGTTTGCGTACTTGCGGCAGGCTGTCTGCGTGGTGTGCTTGCTGCAGAGGCTGCCTGCGGCGCGGTCTGCCTTGGTTTCGCTGCTGCGGTCTGTGCGGCAGACGCTTGATTTTGCGTAGCCGGAGCTTCCGCTTGTGCCGGAGCAGGTGTGGTCTCAGCGACAGGAGCAACAGCTTCATTTTCCGGTGCAGCCGTACTATCCGCCGGAATTGTTTCCTCGCTTATAACGCCGTCATCATTGTTCTCTACATAGCGGTCAAGAAGCGTTGAATGGTTCGCCGTTATAACGGTCACAAGCGCAAGACACGCCGCTGCGGCTGTGTACTGCTTCCAGTTCCTGCGTATATGATACGCAATCTTTGACGCGGAAACTACCCTTTTATCCTCCGCGTCAAGACGGGCGTTCAGACTATCCATAAAGTCAGCCGGCGGCTCTATCTTCGGGAGAGAATTTGCAGTGGCTATCATTGACAAAAAGAAGTCAAGCTCTGCCTGACATTTTTCGCACATAGCCGCGTGTTCAAGCATTTGACTCTTTTCCGAAGCAGTCAGATTTTCGTAATTATCAAGGTATCTTCCGAAATCTTCGCAGTTCATATAATCTCCCCCTTTCTATCAATATGACAGTAATGTTACAACTGTTTTCATCTTATTAGACGTTTGTGTTACAGAAAAAGTTCCCTTTTTTCCAATAAATTTTTTCTTAATGCATTTCTTGCGCGATTTATACGAGATTTTACTGTTCCCGGAGGTATTTTTAGTATTTCGGCTATCTGATCGTAGCCCATTCCCTCAATATCGCACATTGTTATTATTACGCGATGCTCCTCTTTTAATTCGCCGATTGCCCTGCGCACAGCTGCTTGCTTCTCGGAAAGCTCAATGCCCTCCTCAACAGAAGCGTTTTCGTCCTCTATATCAAATTCCTTGTTCTCGTCAGTATAATTGTTTATGCTGACAACGTTTCCGTTTCGCTTACGCTTTCTTAAAAAGTCGGAGCAGGTGTTGGCTGTTATACGGTAAAGCCAGGTGGTGAATGAGGATTTCTCGTTGAATGACTGAATATTTCTGTAAACCTTGACAAAAACCTCCTGCGCCGCATCCGAAGCGTCCTCGCGGTCGGAAAGCATTGAGTAGGCTATATTTATAACCTGCGTCTGGTAACGCGAAAAAAGAATGTTAAAAGCTTCACGGTTGCCCTTTTTGCATTTTTTTATAAGCTCCTGTTCAGTCATTCCATCACCTCGCTTTCGTATGGGATTTTAACCTCTTAAAATTTCTTTATTCTCTCCATATACGCGTCATAGTATGCCTTGACGTCCTCCATACAGTCGCCGCTGAATTTATCAAGAAACGCCTTTGCAATCTCAAACGCAACCACCGCTTCAACAACAACGGCGCAAGCCGGTACAGCGCAGACGTCGCTTCTCTCAACCGTCGCCTTATGCTCGGTTTTATCCTCAATATTAACGGTTCTTAGCGGATTGTACAAGGTCGGAATAGGCTTCATAGCCGCGCGGACAACAATCGGCTCACCGTTTGACATACCGCCTTCGATACCGCCGGCGTTATTTGTGACGCGTCCGAAGCCGCCGTCATAGATGATTTCATCGTGAACATTTGAACCGGCTGCCAAAGCCGCGTCAAAACCCATACCTATTTCAACGCCCTTTATCGCCTGCACGCTCATAACGCCAAAGGCGATATTTGCGTCGAGCTTACGGTCATAGTGAACGTAGCTGCCAAGCCCTGCGGGAACGCCTTTTACGATTGTTTCAACAACTCCGCCGCAGCTTTCACCGCTTGCCTTAATGCTGTCAATATATTCCATAGCCTTTTTAGCGGCTTCTTCATTTCCAAAACCAACAGGTGAGGCTGCAACACGTTCAAAAAATCCTCTTTCGTTTACATCAGCCGTGTCCTCAACTGAACCTATGCTCCTTACGTGGCTCAAAAGCTCAATACCAAACGGTTCAAGAGCCTGTCTTACCAACGCGCCCACGGCAACTCTCGCTGCTGTTTCCCTCGCGCTTGCACGCTCTAAAACATTTCGCATATCACGATGGTTGTATTTCATTCCGCCCGTCAAATCCGCGTGGCCGGGGCGTGGGAAGGAAACGCTTTTTTCATCGGTGCATTCCTCTGTGCCCATAATCTTTTCCCAGTTTTCCCAGTCCCGGTTCTGTATTTTTATTGCAATCGGACTGCCAAGCGTCACGCCGCCGCGCACGCCCGATAAAATCTCGGCGGTATCCTTTTCGATAAGCATTCT
>JAFQYK010000069.1 GCA_017406485.1 Clostridia bacterium | reverse complement strand
GTCGAGCATATGCACCGGTGAAACAACAATAGGCTTTTATAACAAAGAAAAAAAGCGTCTTGCCTTTGCGGAGCTTGTGAAAAGCGAGGCGGATATAGACGCTTATTATGAAAAGTATGGTTTAAGCAGGAAAAATTAAAGGTTTTTCCTGTTTATCGCTGAGCGCGCCGTTTTCGTAAAGCTCGCAAACCACCTTATATAACGGCTCGCCGAGGACAGGGCTGTATGTGAGAACTGTTTGAACGGCAAGCACGCTTTGACCTGCCCTGACGGTAAAATCGGTTTCGGTTTTACCCACGGCAGCGCCTTTTTCGTTCAGAATATATGTTTTTAAATGCGCCGGCAAATCAGTGCCGGCGTTGTTTTGTACCTCGGTTTCCGTAACCGCGTCCCAAACGTCAGCGGTTTTCTTTTCGGGTTTTATATTAACAGAAGTAATTTTCATTTCAATTTCTCCTTTACCACATAATCATACCACTAAATCATTACAATTTCAATATAAAATCTTATTTGCTATTGAATAATTTTATAAAAAGTGCTATAATAGATATATTAAACAAGATTAGAAAAGGAGAACGTATATGGGCGTAAAGGTATACTTTTCAAAAACAATAACCCCTGATGAAGTTGTAAGACTATATAAAACCGTCGGTGTTGAGCTAAGCGGAAATGTCGCGGTTAAGGTACACTCCGGCGAGGAGGGCAATCAGAACTTTTTAAAGCCGTCCTTCTGGAAACCTATGGCAAATGAGGTTTGCGGCACAGTTGTTGAATGTAACACAGCCTATGACGGCGCGAGAAACACCACCGCCAAGCACATACAGCTTATAAAAAAGCACGGCTGGAACGATACATTTGAGAAATTCGACCTTATGGACGCGGAAGGCCCCGACGCGGAATTGCCCGTAGAAAACGGCAGGCGCATAAATAAGGATATAGTCGGCAAAAACCTTTTAAAATACGACTCGCTTCTTGTTCTCGCTCACTTTAAAGGTCACCCGATGGGCGGATACGGCGGCGCGCTTAAACAGCTTTCAATAGGCTGCGCTTCGTCGCGCGGTAAGGAGCTTATTCACGGCGGCGGAGATTTTAATAAGGTATGGATTTGCGAACAGGACGCGTTTCTGGAGGCAATGGCTGACGCGGCAAGCGCGGTGGCAAAGCACTTTGACGGTAAGGCTGTATATATAAACGTGATGAAAAATCTTTCTGTTGACTGCGACTGCTGCGCGGTTGCGGAGGATCCGTGTATGCGTGATATAGGAATACTTGCCTCGACCGACCCAATCGCGATTGATCAGGCGTGCATAGACCTTATCTATGCGGCGAAGGATGATCCGGGACAGGCGCATTTTATTGAGCGCGTGGAGCGACAGAACGGTATACACACAATCGAAGCCGCGGCCGAATTGGGTTTTGGTACGAGAGAGTATGAGCTTATAGAAATTTAATATAGAAAGGAACAGGAACGATGGCTATTAACGTTATCAGCGAGGCAAAACGCTGCTTAAACTGCAAAAAACCGATGTGCCGCGAGGGTTGCCCGATAAACACGCCTATCCCGACAATGATACACACCTTCCTTGAAGGCGACATAAACGAAGCCGGCAGAATGCTTTTCGACAACAATCCGCTTTCGATGATTTGTTCAATGATTTGCAATCACGAAAAGCAATGTCAGGGTCACTGCGTCCTTAACCGCAAGGGCGCGCCGGTACATATATCGAGTATTGAGAACTACATATCCGATAACTATTTCGACAAATTAAAATTTCCGGACATTGAGAAAAACGGAATG
This sequence comes from Clostridia bacterium, assembly GCA_017406485.1. Lineage (GTDB taxonomy): Bacteria > Bacillota > Clostridia > UBA1381 > UBA1381 > Hominilimicola. The sequence goes on along the minus strand of JAFQYK010000069.1, from coordinate 8,727 downwards.
CGTGTCGGCATAATCGGCTCAGGTCCGGCGGGTATCACAATTGCAATGGTGCTTGCGCGCCGCGGCTATGATATAACAATATTCGAGGGTAAGGAAAAAATCGGCGGCGTACTGCAGTACGGAATACCGGAGTTCCGTCTGCCGAAGACGATACTTGCGCGCTATAAGCGTAAGATGTGGGAGATGGGTATTAAAATTCGTCCGAACACCTCAATCGGTACAACGATAAGCGTAGACGATATGTTCCGCGACGGTTACAGCGCGATATTCATAGGTACCGGCGTATGGCGTCCGAACACGCTGCACATAAAGGGTGAAACGCTCGGCAACGTACACTATGCGATAAATTATCTTACAAATCCCGATGTATACCGTTTGGGTGAAACGGTCAACATCATAGGCGCCGGCAACAGCGCTATGGATGTTGCGCGTACGGCTCTGCGCCACGGCGCGACAACGGTGCGCGTGTTCTCAAGAAGCGACCATCTGGCGGCGAGTGAACGCGAGGTGGAGTATGCAAAAATAGACGGCGTTGAGTTTATCGTTCACGTTGAGCCGGTGGAGATCGTGGATGAGGGTACGATAATGGTTGAACTGGAGTGTGACGGAAACGGTCATTTGTCACCGATACGCGGCACGGAAAATCTGTATGCGGCGGACAGCACAATTATTGCGATAAGCCAGGGACCAAGAGATAGAATTGTATCGACCACAACAGGTCTTGAAGTAAATGACAGGGGATTACTTGTGACGAATACCTTTGGTGAAACAACGCGTGACGGTATATTTGCGTCGGGCGATGTAGTGCGCGGGGCAAAGACGGTGGTTGAAGCGGTAGCGTATTCAAAGCAGGTTGCAGACGCGATGGATGAGTATATGAGGGGTCTGCAGACGGAAAGAGATTAAAAAAAACTTGACTTTTGCGCGAGAGGGTGCTATAATTATTTTGTTATGCACCTGTGGCGGAATTGGCAGACGCGCCAGACTTAGGATCTGGTGTCCCCGACGTGAAGGTTCAAGTCCTTTCAGGTGCACCAATAGTTCGTTAAACGGCTTAAAACCTTGTGTTTTGAGCCGTTTTTCTTTTTTTGAAAAGCAGCCGTTTTTTTATACCAAAATGTCAAATACTGGATATTTCTAACAGATTTCTAACAGAATACGCAGAAAAATCTCCGTTTGGGCTGTTTTCATGCTGTTTCCGAGGCACCTATAATACCCTCCAAAACAGCTGATGCTTCTTTTTTTGCCTTCATGTCAGGATGTACATAAATCGCTGTACTCGTAATGTCAGAGTGTCCGAGATAATTCTGAACCGTTCTCAGATTAACCGTTCCGCTGTTTGCCATAAGCGTCGCAGCCGTATGTCTCAGAGAATGAAAATGTATCCCGTTAAATCCGAGTTGTTTGACCACCTTCTGAAAACGATGTGACAAAAACGCACATCTAATAGGCTGTCCGTCATCATATACACACACGAAATCATTATCATGGTACGTATTGCCGTAAAACAAACGATTGGCTGCTTGCCGGTCTCGTTCCTTTATAAGTATTTGTGCCAGTTCTTCCGACATGGGAAGATACCTTGTGCCAGTCGGAGATTTTGTGTGTTCCTCAAAAATCTCCTCAACGGTGTTCGTACGTGTCTGATGAATATAGATGGTTTTACTGATAAAGTCACAGTCCTTCCACTGCAGTCCAAGAACCTCAGATCGCCTCAATCCGCACATGAGTCCAAGCCACACAGCCGTCTCAATAGGATTATCACGTAAATAATCAAGCAGAATTTGCACCTGCTCAGCGGTAAGCGTCTTCATTTCTTTTCTTTCAATTTTAGGCAGCTCTACGTCATCAAGCGGATTAAACCTGATTTTTTTACGCTTTTTCGCCATTTTGAGCGCACCGCTCAGATAATTGTGATAGTGCTTAACTGTACTCGGCGTACGTCCACGCGCAATCAAATCGTCGTAAAACTCTTGAATTTGTTCGGACGTCACACCTGTCAATGTTGCTCCTATTTTGTCAAAATACGGCTTGATACCCGAATCAATCGCCTGCCTGTAACCAAGGTATGTAGACCTTCGTACACTGACTTTTTTGAATTCAAGCCATTTGTACATCCATTCAGAAAGCAACATTTTGCCGTCAACATCGCTTGGCAATGCCGAATTCAACTTCTGCTCGAAAGCTTCCGTCATCATAATAACAGCTTTGTCCGCTTCCCTCTTGTTGTTGCCATGTAACGGCACACCGGTTGACTGCATCTTTTGATGCCTTTTACCATACTTGTCCCGCCATGACATCATAACATACCAGTTACTTGCGCCTTTTTTATTTATCCTTGTTCCATCAACCGTAATTTTACGGTCATTATTGTAATCACTAATCATATTTTAACCTCCTGAATTCAAATAGTTCCTAAGCCGGTTAAATGATTCGGTGATTACTCCGCATTGTTTGTACAGTAAGTATTTTATCACCGAATCAAGTTCTGGTCAACCGATTTCTACTTAATTTAATTGTCAATTGAAAATGATTCTACGAATCTGATAACGTCGTATTTGGAAATCTTGTATACTCTTCCCAGCTGTCTGCTCGGAATTATATCGGTATTGAGCAGTTTGTATGCGGTTTTTCTGCCTATCCTGAGTATTTCGCACAATTCCGAAACAGTTATTATGTCCTTATAGTCTTCAAGCATTGGCACATTCTCCTGTTCATATGTATATTTTGGGATGAATGAGTTAGAGTAAAAAGTTGGCGTGAAAAAAACACAGCCAAATAAAGCTGTGCCTCCTTTGTACCGTATTTATACGGCAATATATATTTGGGCGCACTTGGTCCCAATTTGCTCCTTTTTACCTCACTCCCAATGATGAGTACATATACAGAGAATCGACCCTTCTCCTAAAATAAATCACTCCGAAAAATTTTGACTGATAAAATCACTTCATAAAATAGAAAACAAAAAAACACAACAAACCGTTGTGTCTCCTTTATACCGCTGAGGCGGTAATATATTATATCAGGGCAAATTATCCCCTGATCGTTTCTCCTTCAGGCTCATTCCCAAACTGAGCGCATTAAAATATAATTAGGTGTTATTTTAGTACATTAAACTTATAATTAAAAATTACTTCATATCATTTCACTGATTGCTCAGCTTGTATATATTATACCACAAATTACAGTTTTTGTCAAGTGTATCAGAGTTAATCCTTCAGTACCATCCATATATCTGCGTTAAATCCAACCATTACTGCTCCGTTCGCCACGACAATCAGACGTTTAATTGACATTCCATCTGTGGGAAAAGGTTTAAGTGCAGTTTATCTCACACAAATAATAATTTAATTATACGTTTTATTCATATTCGCCTTCAAAATACCGATGTCAAACAAATTTACAAGTCCGTCGCCGTTTAGGTCGGAAAGATCAAATTGGGTGGTGTATGTGGTCGGCTTCTGGCGGTTTAAGAAGCGGATTAAATTTGCGCGGTCGGGAAGTTTTATATAGCCGTCGCCGTTTATGTCGCCGCAAAGGAGCTTGAGGTACGGGAGTTCGGTTTCTTTTTCGGCTATCGTCACATCGGTTGCATAAGTCAAATGAGACTGTTTGCTGTATACAACGGTATATGTACCGTCTTCGGGCACTTTTATCTCGTAGTCATATACAGTCCTGCCATCGGCATATATTGCATAGCCGGTTATACCGGCTGCATACGCTTCGCCTGTTGTGACGCTGTATACCGCGATTTGTACCGTATTTTTCGGGTTGTATCCCTCGACGCTGCCTGATATGACCTTATTTGGATATTCAAGTTCGGATATAAAAGTGAAATCTATGTCGGTCTGTGTGCTGTTGCCGTCCAAGTCAAATATAAATCCCTGATAATATCCCTCAGGCGCGTTTGCTCCTAATGAAGTCTTTTCTGCCTCCGTTATATCACGCCATATTTCATCATTTATCGGACTGCTTGTTTCATCGTTTTCGTCAATTCGGGTAAATAAAATGTTATTTGCAAGATCTGTATTTTTCCAGTTGAGCAGGCGAAACGGCTTATCCGACCAGCCGTCGGGATAACCCTCGGCGTTAAGCGTCACATCCGGTACGGTGATGGTTCCCAAATGCAGTTCACCACGTACGGGATTTTGCGCATCCGTTTCATTTACACTCCACATCGCTATGGCATATTTTTTACCCTGCAGGCTTTCATGCGCCTCTATAAACGGCGGTGGCTCAATCAAAGTAAAATATCGAGTGTCTATCTGCAGATAACCTATGTTTTCATCCTCAACGGTACCGTCGTGCCATACCGGACTTATTGCATCGTCAAATTCAATACCGAACATGCCTTCTGCAAGATAATCCTCTGTTGTAAGGTACACGTCTACTGTATATGTGCTGCTTTCGGCGTCATATGTGCCTCTTGCCGTGTAGTACGGATTTGACGCCTCGGCTTTTACTGTAATCAAAAAGAGAAGTAATATTACGGGTATTAAAATGAATTTTCTAATAACCAATAATATCACTTCCCCTCAAATTTCTAAATTATGTTCTCACGCTGTTTTCAGTTGCTAAGATTATAAAGAAATACCGCGGTTTCCGCTCTTGTGGTATAAGCCTTTGGGTTCAGTCTGCCGTTATCATCACCGTTTATATACCCTCCGCCCACAAGATGCTCTACACTTTCCAAAGCATAATCGGTAACCTCATTTGCGTCTATGAATCTGCGGAGATTGTCTGTTTCCATATCTGCCATACCAAGCTTTAAAAGTGCGCGGTAGGTCATCGTCATCATATCCTGCCGGCTTATATATCCGTCGGGATTAAAATGGGTACTATCTATACCCGCGATAATTCCGAGTGATCTTGCCTTTGAAACTGCTTCGTAGTAATATTTGCTTTCCGCTACATCCTCAAAGGTTTGCGTAATATCGCTGTCAAGGTCATACAGTCTCATCAAAAGCATCACAAAATCCGCGCGGCGAATGTTATCCTGAGGTGAATACGTTGTGTCACTTGTACCGTTTATCACGCCGCGTGCAGCAAGAGTATTGATAGCATTTTGCGCCCACGGTACAGTGTCTATATCGATAAATTGCTTTGCCTCTCCCTGATTTGTCTGCGTTTTTCCCTCAGCTTTTTGCTCTGTCTGTCCGGATTTTGCTTCAGTTGAATTATCATTATCCGCGGCGCTGTTTTTATCAGCAGATATATTTCCGCGCCGCCGTGAATTCTTTACGGCAATTTCCTCCTCTTGTCCATTATTGGGATTAACGGGAATTTCATCAGCAGCCTTTACCGTTACGGTAAAAGTCTTTGCCTCACTCACATTGCCGTGTGTAACTGTTGCCGTAAGAGTTACAAGCACATCCTCCGCCTGTCTGACAACGCCGCCGTATGGTGTGATTACAGACGGTGCGGAGCTTGCCCACTCAATAACCGTATCCTCCGCCCCGACAAAAGAAAGCGTAAGATTGCTTTTTACATTATCGGCGTTTTCATCCTTCGCATAGCCTATCTCAAGAACATTTATGACGTTCGATACAAGTTCCCCGTCCGACAGTTCCACATACTCCGGCAGTTCTATTTCAGGCATAGCTGTGGGTGTTGCCTGCGTCTTTGGTGTCGGTGTCGGTATTTCTATCGGTTCTTCCGTTATTACCGGCTCCTCTGTAGGTATTGCCGGTGTTGGTTCCTCCATCGGTGTGGGTGCAGGCGTTTCCGCTGCTACCGGTTTTTCCGGCTCGGGTGTCGGAGTCGGAGCAATAGTCGGTTTAGCGGTGGGATTTTGCACTGGCTTACTTGTGGGTAACGCGGGTCTTGCAAGACCCTTTACCACAACCGTAAACTCCTTTGTATCAACCGCCGTGCCGCGTATGATGTACGCCGTAAGCGTTACCGCGGTGCTGTTCTCGGGACGCGTTACGTTGCCGGACGCGTCAATTATATCCTCATTACTGCTCTCCCATGAGATTGTACTACCGTTACTGCCTTTTTCCGGAAGTGTCAGCTTCACCGTCACGGACTGTGCGCTGTCACCGGGCGCATAGCCTATTTCAAGCGCCGCTCTGTCAGCCGACACGAGCATGGCGTTCTTTTCCTCAGCTGTGTAACGGCTCTCTACAGTCAAGTCAAAATCCTTTGTCACAGTCGCACTGCCAACCGTAACATAAGCGGTAAGGGTGACAGGCGTATCATCATACTTGCGGTTAATAATTCCAGATATGCTCAAAACGCCGCTGTCACTGCTTGTCCACATTATGCTACCGTATTCGCTGCTAACGGGCAGCACGATATTAGCCGTGACGCTTTGCGCGCTGTCATCGTCCACGTAGCCTATTTTAAGATTATCCGCCACGTACTGTGCAATCTCTGTGTTGCTCCTTAATTGGACGGTGAAGACTTCGTCCTTACCATCGATTATGAAATATCCGCTTTTCGTCTCGTAGCCGCTTGCGGAAATTCTATAGCTGTACACACCGTCAAGCAGCTTAAAATCCGTGTGACCGCCCATATCCGTGTACTGCTGAGTGTCCTCAAGCGTTACGGACGCGGAAACAGGCTTGCCGCTCGTGTCCGTCACGTTTACCGACGCGTTATATACCGTCGGAGGAACGTAGTCACAGTTGGGATAGTCAAATTCTATACCGCATATATAGTCCGTATCTATAGCGTTATTTCTGTAGGAGTAAAGATCTGTCGTTACAATAGCCGCACTGCATTTCCATCCGTAAACCATGGTATCATTTACGTAGCAAAGTCCTATGGTTCCTCGGCAAAAATCCGTTGCTGACGCGTTCTCCGCAATTCTGAAGCTGATTGAAGCAATTTCCTTATTACCATCCAATGCATTTACGCCGCCGTAGGACTGAGAATACCATGCAAACATAACACGTCCATCCTGCAAAAGCACAGAATCGGCATTCTGCTCAGGAGTAATAACAGTGTTTTTTGATTGTTTTACAGCGTTGTTTAATGATTCGCTGTTTTCAAGAGAAAGCAGCTTCGTATCATATGACAGCGCAAGCCTGCCACTGTACGCCTCGCAGTTCTCCAAATACACGCTCACGTTAAGGTATTGTCCAGAAACCGTTCCTTTAATATAATATCCGGGCTTACCCTCAGCAAGAGCGGGAACACTCAGACCAAGCGTTCCCAAAAGCGCTAATGCAAGCAGTGCACTAATTATTCTACGTATTTTCAAGGCACTTCACCTCTATGCGTCAATTATCAAATGTACTGAACAGCTCATAAGTTGTACGTTCACCGAAGTTGTTCAAGATAAACGTCATATCCGTTACATCCACAACTCCATTATTGTCAACATCGGCTTTCGCTTTCGCCGTGTCATTCAGGTTTTCTCTCAGACCGCTTCTCACTCCGGCAATATCCTTCACCGAAACGCTCTTACCATCAGTTGTCGATCCGATAATCGGCACAATTGTATTAGATGAGAATGTAAATGCCCCATCTGTTTGTTCTCCGTCCGCCTTAAACAGGTAGTCGGTAATCACATAATTTACATAGCCCTGTTTTGTCACATATATGTTCCACGTACCAACAGGTATCTCAATACTGAACGAAGCGTCTTTTCTCTTTGCTGCGGTTACCGTTTTGAGAGTCATCGTCTTGTCAAGCTCATCACCGTTTATGTCTCCGACACGTACAAATGTAACCAACGCACCCGTGAGTATATTGGGAGTGCTGCTTACCGCCCACGGACCATTTACCAAATCACTGTTTTGGCTGAGGTCAACCGTACCCTTAATGACGTATCTATGCTCCTCAAATATCGCGCCTACCTCTGTGTCTTCCTCAATGCTGTCTATTGTGTATGTATTTGCCGTTTTAAGCGCCGGATACTGATGCTCTGTGCCCTCGGCGGTCTTCCCGAGCGGTGAAACCTTCACGCCCCACACATCGTAGCCAATATCGGAAGTGAGATCAAACTCAACCGTGTCGTAAATGTTATACACAAGCAGGCCAAACGGATCAATTGTACCTTCTCCTCGCTCAACGTATGACTTTACAAATATAGTCGGTGTCTTGGGTGCATTGGGGTTTTTGAAGGTTACATAGATTTTTTTGGTTTTACCGTTCTCGGGTAAAAATTCAAAGCTGTTGTCCGTTTTTGAAGAAAGATCTGCAATGTCGGACAAATCTTCGCTCACAACCGCTCCATCCTCAATCTGCGTTTTAACCGCATACAGCTGATACCCCGTATCCGGAACAGTCTTGAATTCCACCTTGTCGGGATTGAGGTACGTGCGCGTAGTTTCACGAACGCCCGTTTCTGCCTTTTCCTCAGGCTCTGTCACATTTACCGCGCCGTAATCACCAACAATAAGCGTGATAATAGAATCGCCGCTCGGATTTACACCGTCCCAGAAGGTAACAATAATTGAGCAGTCGGTTTCGGGTTTGTCGAAGGAATATGTGAAACTATCCTTATTGTCATACTTATGTGTCTGAACGCCGTTTATAAATACCTTCTCGACCATATAATCGTTATCGGTGTCGGCTGTAAAGGTGAAGGTACCGGTCTGCTCATAACCGGTCTTACCCGGTACAATGCCCGACACAACATACTCATGATCTGCTGTAACCTCTGTTGCCGCCATACTGTCCGCCGGATTACCGTTGTCATACGCGACCGTACCATGCTCACCCGCGATACCGCGCACCTCAAGCGCCTTTTCATCAGCCCGGTACTTGTCAAATGTA
>JAFQYK010000571.1 GCA_017406485.1 Clostridia bacterium | reverse complement strand
TTTTAAGAACAATCAACCTATCCCCTCAAAGGATAGTTTCATCTCAAAATGGATTGAAATGATAAACCGAAGTGAAAAAAGTATTTCAATCGGGCTGACAAAATAATAATTACACGGTATAATATAAGTGTAATTATTGTTTTGTTTCTTATCAAATTGATTAGATGGGAGATGAAATATTATGAAAGCAGCAATATATGGCCGCTTATCAGATGAAGATAGAAACAAACAATTTGCAACTGACGACAGCGAGAGTATTCAAAATCAAAAACTAATGCTTACACAATATGCAACAGAACACGGCTGGGAAATTTACGATATATATACAGACGACGATTACACAGGTGCGGACAGAAACCGTCCGGAGTTTAACCGTCTAATAAAAGACGCAGAAGCGCACAAGTTTGATATTATTCTTTGTAAAACACAATCGAGATTTACAAGAGAATTAGAGCTTGTGGAAAAATATCTGCATAATCTTTTCCCACTTTGGGGAATACGGTTTGTAAGTATAGTTGACAACGCTGACACAGAGGTAAAGGGAAATAAAAAATCACGGCAGATTAACGGACTTGTAAATGAATGGTATTTGGAGGATTTGTCTGACAATATCAAGAGTGTGCTTACTAACCGCCGTCAAAACGGTTTTCATATCGGAGCGTTTGCTCTCTATGGCTATAAGAAAGACCCCGACAAAAAAGGTCATTTAATAATAGACGAGGAAGCGGCGGCTGTTGTTAGGGAAGTATTCACGTTGTTTTCGCAAGGGTATGGAAAGACCGCTATTGCGCGTATGCTCAATATGAGAGGTATTCCAAATCCGACAGAATACAAGCGGCAAAAAGGCCTCCGATACAAGACTTCTCACCGTAAAAACAGCACTCTATGGAAATACTTTGCAATTTCAGATATGCTTGTAAATGAATTTTACATAGGGAATATGGTGCAGGGCAGGTCAGAAAGCATATCATATAAAACGCAGATAGTAAAGCCGAGACCAAAGGAAAAATGGATTATAGTGCCTAATACACACGAACCGATTATTGACCGTGAGCTATGGGACAAGGTACAGGAAATGATTGCGGAAAAAGTCAAGCCGGCTTACAACGGAAAAATCGGAGCTTTTTCAAAAAAGGTTTATTGTGCCAGTTGCGGTTACATTATGAGAACAGGTAAAACAAAATCTCATAACAGAAATAAGGAAAAAGTGGAATATAGGTATTTCAAGTGTTCCAATCAGCACGTTTGCCCCGGCGCTTGCGTAGGGGCGTATATAAACTATGACAAGCTCGAAAAAACAGTGTTAGATGAAATAAATAAAATGGCAAAAGAATTTATAGACACTGACGAGGTGGCGGCCAAAATCGAATGGAATACCGCTCTTAACGAGCAAAAGGAACAAACGCTTGAAGAATTGTCCGCGTGTCAGGCAAAAATTGATGAATGTTCAAAGGGTCTGCGTGATATGTATATGGACAAGGTTAAGGGTTTAATATCTGATTTTGATTTTGCCGACCTGTCAAAGAGTATTACGGAACAGCGCATCGAGCTTGAAAAGCAGTTTGGGGAAATATCAGACAGGTATGATACCATTGAGAAAAAAATCGCAAAAGGATATAACCGAAATGAGCTACTTGAACAATACAAAAATATGGACCACATTACCCGTGAAGCTGTTGAAGCCCTTATCGACCACATTGTAGTAAGCAAAAGGGAAAAGGGTGCAAAGACACAGCAGATAGACATTTTCTGGAATTTTTAACTAAAATTCCCATTTTTTGGGGTAAAAGGAAAAGACTTGTTCATAAAATTAACACCCTATAAACCGCATAGGTAAGCCATTTTTGACGCTAATGTGTGCGTGTAAAGTAGTAGCCGAGCAAAAGGCTCGCGCGGTTTATGACAATATTCTGAAACTGTCAGACGACCCGGATGTTAACGAAGTTATTAAGTTCCTCAGACAGAGAGAAATAGTACACTTCCAAAGATTTGGTGAAGCACTTGATAAGCTGCAGGCGGATATGAAGCAGAAAAAGGTACGTGGAGCAGAGATGAAGAAGTAACAGAATGTGAATAAGGCTGGTTGAGTATCAATCAGTCTTATTTTTTGATACCCATACCCGTATATAAAGAATACAGGACAAAAAACAAAGTTTGT
>JAFQYK010000570.1 GCA_017406485.1 Clostridia bacterium | reverse complement strand
GCTGTATTTATAATACGCTTCCTTGCCCTCCTCAACGGGATAAACGACATTATAGTATGCGTTTGCGCGCGGGAGCGTCTCAGGCTTTTCCCACTGCCAAAGATCGTTTAAGGAGATGTACTTAAGGCGCATTGCCGCGCTGTAGGGGAAGGTGTAGGTGGACGCTTCCGGCGCGGGAACGGTCTTTGTGACGGTTTCCGTAATCGTGAACTCTATATCGTCCGCCGTTTCACCGAGAGTGCCGCCCGCTTCCTCGCCTATGTATGTACCCTTTACCGTTACGGTATGAGTGCCGATTCCCGCTTGACCGCTGAAGGAAACGGTTTTGTCGTTTACTGTTGCGAGATAGCCTGTTATTCCTTCCTCGTCCTCGTCAGTTTCCCAGTTGTGAACCGTACCCGTGAACGCTTCATTGTCCTCGTCGTCAATAGTATAGGTAAAATTATCGGAAAGGTCTTCGCCGCTTGTAGACAGTATATAGTTGCTTAAATCAAGCTCCGTACCCTCGCCATGCTCCGCTTCTATGTCAATATTCTCGGGGACATCGGGAACAGGATAGCCCGGGCCTTCCGAAACACTTCTAAGTATCGGTCTGCCAAGCGAGCTGCTCATTAGCCACGTGTCCGCAAAATCAAAACCCGTGAAGTTTGCGGCAGTTTTGAACTCGTCAGATGTCAGACCGGTAACGCCGTTTGCTTCCGATATAGAAGTCGGCTTAAGGTTGTAAACGTTGGTACATATTGAATCAGTGCTGACGCTATAATCACTACCGATAACATCATTATAATTTTCATCATATCCATAGCTTTCAGAAATACTTGTTCCATTTATTGCGTCGGTACGAGAAGTAGCTGTAGCGTTTGTACCTGTACCACATATAAAAGTTATTAAAGCTCCGGTTGCATTGCTACCCGCAATTGTACCTGACGAATAGCAATCTTTTATTGTCCATGGATTTTCAGCATACGGTGTTGATGATGTGTTATCCACAATTATAGGGCTTTGACCACTGCTAACCAAGCGATTAAACAAGCCGGCCGAAGAGTCATTGCTATTAACGTCTCCGGAAAAGTATGACCTCTCAATGTTCAAACCCATGCCCAAACTACCTACTATGCCTCCGGCAGTCCATCTATAATTATTACTCTTACTGCTTGTGTTTGAAATTGATGCATTGACATAACAGTCACTGATATTTAAATAGCAGTCGGCGGCACAATTGTCCACTGTACCTATCAATCCACCAACATCCTGCGTACCAGTTACAGAGCCTTCGAATGTACAATTTTCCATATCAAAGGTAAGTCCTGTGGTCAAGAAACCGTTAGCCGTATCAAGTGTACCAATAAAGCCGCCACAAGTATCGCTCGTAACATCACCTTTTATATTCAAATTTTTGATCCAACAATGTTTAAGACTGTTATATGGACTATCTTTACTTCTAAAATTATAAGCCCGACCGGTGTTATTCTCTACCTTTACGTCATAAGCTATATCCAACGTGCGTAGCTCAAATATACGGATAAACGGCACAGTTAATCCTTTTATGGTATGACCGTCGCCGTCAAAATATCCTGCAAATCCTACTACATTTGTCCAAAGCCAACCGCTGGAGTCGGGTGGGGTTTTGCCGGTCAAATCCAAATCAGCATCCAGTCTAATATATTTGTCATTATACATGCCCGCAGCACTGTAATCACCACGTCTACTGTATAAAGTAGTGAAATCCTCAACCTCGTTTATAATATAAGGATCAGCTTCTGTTCCGGAGCCTTCAATATTACCCGCCGCATGCGCTATCGGTGCAGTCAAAAAAAGCGTTTGAGACACCGCCAACACCATACTTAGCGCCAGTAACATACTTGTCAATTTTTTCTTCATTGTAACATCCTCCCTCTGCGGCATCTCTGTGCTTTTTACTACATAATGTGTATTATGTGGTAAATGCAAGGTGTACATAGGCATATAAACACCAATTTACATATAAATTTCAACAAAAAACCGCCAAAATAAGACCAATATATGGATATTGGTCTTGTTGCGATAAAAAATCGCCAAAAAAAATTAAAAAACAGTTGAAATTTCTATACAAGGTGTGCTATAATAAAATTTGTAAAGAAAATTTAATGTATTTTTACCACATAATACACATTATGTGGTTAGCACCGAAGCAAGCCCATTTTCTCAATCTGCCGGCGATGAATATCACCGCTTTCCATTGTGTAAATGCGAGTGGTGTTGACGTTGCTGTGACCGAGTATATCGGCAAGGCGTACAATGTCTTTCTGCAACGAGTAGAATGTTCGCGCAAACAAATGCCGGAGGTTGTGAGGGAACACCTTTGAACGTGCCACTCCCGCGCTGTCGCACAGCTTTTTCATATCAGCCCAAATATTACTTCTATCAAGTGGTTTTCCGTTTCGTGTAACGAATACAGAGCCGCTTTTTATATTGTGTTCCTTAATATATCCTTTGAGCATTTTGCAAAGCTGCTTGTGCAGAATTACCGTTCGTGTCTTACCTTTACAGCGGATAGTGGCCTGTCTGTCTTGTACGGCTTCGGCAGTTATATATTTCAATTCCGAAATTCGGATGCCCGTTACACATATTGTCTGCATAAGGTAATACAAACGCTCGTTATTTTTGCTTTTTGCCGCCTTCAAAAGTCTTTCGTATTCCGCTTTTGTAAGCTCCCTGTCCTTATCGGCAAAGATTTGCCTTTGGATTTTCAGCGTCTTAACCTTGCAATTGTGCCAACCGAGATAATCAAACAGACTATTGAGCGAGGAAATAATGGAATTAACGCTTGCGTCCGCATACTGTTTCATCAGCTTATCTTTGTATTCCAATGTGAGCCGTTTATCAATTTCCCGTCCGTCAGCCCATACACAAAACACGCTGACATCACGAATGTATTTCTCAATAGTTGCCGCCGATTTTTCTTCTTCGATAAGATGATTTTTGTATTGTTCAATGGTTTCAAAATCAAGTATACGCATATTAACAACTCCTTTGTCTTATGATTTCACTGTAAATACATATAATTCATAATCAAAAGAATTTGTCAATAATTTTCGGGTGGTATTACTTCAAACGTTCAATAATCGCCTGCACCTGTTCTTCGTAACAGTTGCCGCTATATTCGGCAAAAAGGCTGACACTCCGCTCCTTATGTACTATTCCGCAAAAGCCATAAATCGTTTTGCCGTCAATACTTGTAACGGTACATTGAACGTCGCCTTTCTTCTTGCGAAATTTCCAAACAACTTTAATATCCTCAACCGTAAAATCCTCATTCGTCCCACGTTCAGTCATTAGTTCAAGAAATTTCCAACAATCATTTTCGGTCATTTCCCTTACAATGATTTCTTCTGTTTGTACGTAAATTTTCATAGTAAAATGCCTCCATTTTGATATAATAGCGGCACAATCAAAAAAGCGCCGCACACATAGGAGCGACGCAAAAAATGTACTCGCCCCGTGTTTTGCGGAACACATTCGATAAACCAGCACAAATCGCAAAGATTATATCGGCATATCAAAATAGAGCATAATACATTTTTATCAAATGTATTATACCGATATAACTTAAACGATATGAAAGGTAAATGCTGATTATATAATAAACAGTATTACCGAATGTATTCCGCAACTTAGATTATATCACAGCTTTTTCTATTTGTAAATGATAAGTTGTTATTTACCGAGCCTCACCTGCCGGCAGCATGATTTTAACTATTAAATCAATTGATTAACAGCATAACAAAAGCATCATGCTAAAAGTAATAGCCTCTGATCTCTCAGAGGCTATTACACCATCAGGTTCGGCTCCTTTCTATGATTTGATTTCCATTACCATATTTACGCCATACTGTCAAGACTATTTTGTTCACTTTTCCGACATTTATGCAGCTTTTGGTGGATCTCCCCACTTCTTGACTTCTTTGTCAAAACAATGTATAATTAGGATGTACCAGATTCCAATGCCAAAGAAATTTGAATGGTGGTGTAAAAATGTCAAGTGATTTTTCTAATAATTCTTCTGAAAATAATGAAAACTTAAAAATGAAAAATATAAAAGAATTTGGACTGTTTTCGTATGAAATGGAATCAAAAAGAGAAGAAAGTCTTATAGAACAATCCGGCAAGATGATGACTGCATTTTCGATTTATACTGCAGCACCATATATGCTTGTTGACATAGCAATAAAACATTTTGTATATTTAAAATATGAGATATTACTTGCGACAGGCGTTATTTCTTTATGCTTGTTGACAAGTCTTGTGCTAACAATTATTTCTCAATGGCGATTTAAATACAAAAAAATGTCAGATATAGGTGTTTTTTTTAACTATATAAACCAAGAACAAGACAGATATGTGTCTCAGGCAGATTATGATTACCAGTGGAAAATCCAAATTGAATCAATACAAAAAAGCAAGGAAAAAAATAATGATCACCGAGCTAAGTTAATTATGGCTGCAATGATAGTATTTTTGATTGCTATTGGTATGACACTCTTATCTGCGTATATTTTGTTGTTTATTAAACCATAGAGGGAGGAAAATATGATACACTTTAATATAAAAAACATGGTATTTGATGTTAAAAAACCAATGCCAACACCAATACCACCAGAAGAAACCCGTTCAGGAGTGAAAAATCATGTGTAAAGAAAATAAAAGCGATCAGACGGAAAATATTATAAAACAAAAAGAACCTCCATCAGAAATACCATTAGTTGATACGTATTCACTTAACAAAAAAAATGTACACGTCCCCAAAAATAATAATGAAACTGATAATTAATATCAAGACCTCCAAATTGATAATGATTATCACAGCTTTTTCTATTTGTAAATGACAAGTTATTTTTGCACGTAAAAAGCCGAGGATGTCCCTGATTTTGTGTAAACCAAATTTAGGTTTACATAAAACCTTTGGCAATATTATATCAAAGCCCATATTCCAGTCAAGGCTAAAATGCACGATAAAATCTGCCTTGACAAGAATATGGGCATTTTGATTTTGGGTAATTACAAAGGTTTACATAATATTGTGTTTTATATGTTTACACAAAAGTTGTGAAATACCCAAAAAGCTCTGGTCTCTCAGAGGCTGTGATTCTTGTGTTAAGATTATGCTACATAAGTTTTTTCTTCAATGCCTTCTAGATATAATTTATAAGGCGAAATATCAATTTCACCATCATTCCATTGCGGAATTCCATAATCAATATAGACATTTTTAAAAACATTTGTATCTGATAATTTTGCAAATGCTTGTGTTTGTAATAAAGGTTTGAAATCAAATATTTTGACTTCACCTGTATTAAACCTTACCCATAGACAATAATTATCTAATGGACGAATTCCCCACACTTCGATTGCAGGAACTTGTTCATCAGCATAAGCAATACCTTCTTTTATATACATACATATTCTCTCCTTACTGCAACGGTGCAATTTTATTAAATGGAATATTACGTACTGCATTATTCCACGCTTCATATAATTCATCTTCATGTATTGCAGCCCAAGCTTGAACCAATTTTAATTGTTTCAAAGGCAATGAACCTGCCAATAATTCTCCGTCTATACCGACAGAAGCCTTATATCCTGCATAAAATACATGAAAATGTGGTTTGTGATGTTGACCATTATCTGAATATAGCATTTGTATTACTATATTATAAAACCTTGACAATTCCGGCATTTTTTATCCCTCCATAGTTATTTTAACATAGAAAATGCAGTATTGCAAGACCTATCTTACTGAGCCTCACCTGCCGGCAGCATGATTTTAACTATTAAATCAATTGATTAACTATAAACAAAAAGCACCATGCTAAAAGTAATAGCCTCTGATCTCTCAGAGGCTATTACACCGTCAGGTTCGGCTCCATATTCATATCAAAGCAACCATCTGTAATCCTGTCTGCAATCCACAACATAATCAATATAGACCGTTTTGTCAATTATTTGATATAAGAGTAAATATCTTTTACTTACAAGTTTTTTCTGTACTTGTTTGCAGGCAGGTATTCACTGATGAGCAGCGGATAGCTTTCGGGCATATAACCAAGGTTTTTCATCTCAGAAATGAGTTCATCCCTTAGTTTTGAAGCTGCATTTTTGCTAACCTGCGTCAAAAAGCGCACATGCGATGTCAGCATACTCATTGCCCGTTCAGATATTATTACGTCGTAATTTTTATCCGGCATTTCTTGCCTCCATTATCACATTATTGTCAATAACCGTAAGAGAGGTTTTTTGCCACCTTGTACGAAGTAATAGTTCATGCTGATTAGTCAACGAAAATAAGTATCCGGTCTGTACTCTGTTTTCTCGGAAGGGTATGACTTGTCTTTGCCCTATTTCTAACAGATTTCTAACAGAAATCGCAAGAAAATCAAAAAAACGCATTTTGAGGTTTTATCACACATTTGAGTGATAATATCAAAATAACGGCTTACCTATGCGGTTTTGTGAAGTTTTAAACAAGCATAAACAAATACAGTAAATGCAGAGTAATCACGCCAATGAACGTCTTAGGATCTGGTGTCCCCGACGTGAAGGTTCAAGTCCTTTCAGGTGCACCACCGAACCTCGCAAGAAAACTTGCGAGGTTTTTTCGACTTGTGCGCTGAATTGGAATAAGGATACACAGTTCAAGTCCTTTCAGGTGCACCAACATTAGAGCGGCTTTGTGCCGTTCTTTTTTTTCTCTGTTTTTCACAAAAAAGACCACTGTTTTTTGTATGTT
>JAFQYK010000569.1 GCA_017406485.1 Clostridia bacterium | reverse complement strand
TATTTCCGATACATCGCTTATCGTCACAAACGCGCTTTGGTCGCTGCTTTTAACAATACGCTTGACCTCGGGGATTTCAATACGCGTCACAACACAGTACAGGATTTCTTTTCTGCCGCTTACAAGACCGGTGCCCTCAACAAGCGTGCACGTTCTGCCTAAGTGTTTATAGAGTGTGTCTGCTACTGTTTTCCCCTCGTTTGTGATTATAATGACCGCCTTTCCCTGCTCCAATCCCTCCTCGACCATATCTATGACCTTGAAGGAAATAAAGTATGTAAGAAGACTGTAGAGCGCTCTGTCCCATCCGAACAGTATACCGGCTACCGCGTATATCACTATGTTTATGCCGAATATTATCTGACCTACCGAAAAGTCCGTCTTTTTGCTTATGAGCATTGCGACTATTTCAGTACCGTCAAGACAGCCGCCATAACGAAGCACCAATCCGACGCCGGCGCCCAGGGTTACGCCGCCGAATACCACGCCCAAAAGCGGCTCGCTCGTTACCTGCGGCAGTCCGTTAAACACTTCCAGCATTACGGAAAACAGCACAATTCCATATACTCCGCGTATCAAAAAACGCCAGCCAAGCTGCCTAAGGCCTATCAGGAAAAAAGGTATATTTAAAACGATTATAAATATACCTATTCCCTTGCCGAAAAGCTGATTTAAAATCATACCGACGCCTGTTATGCCGCCATCAAGGATAGTTGACGGTATCAGAAATTCCTCGAGCGAAAACGCCGCAAGCGCGGCGCCGAAGGTTATCGCAAGAAACGATACAAAATTGTTTTTTATCATTTGGATAAAGCGCATTTTTTTTGATCCCCTATTCCGCGAACAGCGCTCTTGCAAAATCTACGCTGTCAAATTCTCTCAGGTCGTCTATTCCCTCGCCCACGCCTATGAACTTTACCGGAACACTCTGCTCCTTTGAAATGGATATGACTATTCCGCCCTTTGCAGTGCCGTCGAGCTTGGTAAGAATTATTCCCGTTATGTCCGCTGTTTCGGCAAAGAGCTTTGCCTGGCTTACGGCGTTCTGACCGGTTGACGCGTCAAGGACTAAAAGCGTTTCACGCGCGCTTTCGGGCAGCTCTCTTGAAATTACGCGGTTTATCTTCTCAAGCTCCGCCATAAGGTTTTTCTTGTTGTGCAGTCTGCCGGCGGTGTCGCAGATTAAAACGTCAACTCCTCGTGCCTTTGCAGCGCTGCACGCGTCAAATACCACCGCCGCAGGATCGGAGCCCTCCTGATGCTTTATAAGGTCGACCTTGGCGCGTTTTGCCCATATGTCGAGCTGGTCAATCGCCGCCGCGCGGAATGTGTCGGCTGCCGCAAGCAGCACTTTTTTACCCATTTGCGTATAGTGCGCCGCGATTTTGCCTATACTCGTGGTCTTACCAACGCCGTTTACGCCTATTACGAGTATTACAGATGGAGTGGTTGAAATGTTTACCGCTGTATCCTGCTCAGACAGGATTTCGCTTATAATTGTTTTAAGCTCTTCCTTAACCGCATTACCGTCAGTTATGCGCTTGTACGTCACACGGTCACGAAGCTCGTCTATGATGTATTCCGTCGTTTCAACGCCTATATCAGCCATTATAAGCGCTTCCTCGAGGCTGTCAAACAAATCCTCGTCAACGGCGACAAAGTTTGCAAATACATTGTTGAATTGCGAGGACAGACTCTCGCGCGTCTTGCTCAGGCCTTGCTTTAGCTTATCAAAAAATCCCATAATTATCTCCTTTAATTTGCCATATCATCACTGACATCATCAATATGTAACGATAATAATTTGGATACACCCTTTTCCTGCATCGTTACGCCGTAGAGTATGTTTGCCGCTTCCATTGTTCCGCGGCGGTGCGTTATTACGATAAACTGCGTCTGGTCGGTGTAGTTTTTCAGATATGTAGCAAAGCGCGCTACATTTACATCGTCAAGCGCGGCGTCTATCTCATCCAGGATACAGAATGGCGCCGGCTTTACGCGGAGTATCGCAAACAACAGGGCGATTGCAATAAATGATTTCTCACCGCCGGAGTAGAGGTTTATATTTTGAAGTCCTTTACCCGGAAGCTGTACCTCAATCTCAATACCGCTCTCTAATATATCATCCGGCTGAGACAGGTAAAGCCTGCCCTTACCTCCGCCGAACAGCTCGCGAAATACCTCGCCGAAGCTCTTGTTTATCTGGGCAAACTGTTTTTCGAAATGTTCCTGCATAAGCTCTTCCATTGAAGTTATTATGCCGTTTAAGTCTGCCTTTGACTTTTCAAGGTCATTCTTTTGCTCGGAAAGAAATTTGAAACGTTCTTCAACAGCCACATATTCCTCTATTGAGTCTATATTTATGCTGCCAAGCGCCTTTATCGCGTTTCTGAGCTCTGTTAGCTTTGCTGCAGCAACCTTTTCGTCTTCGACCTCGGTCTTTATTTCCTCGGCTGTTGAAAGAGTCAGTTCGTAATTATCCCAGAGGCGCGACAATATGCTTTCATTGTCGCCGGCGAGCTTTTCTATGCGGTTTTCAAGACGAGATATTTCCTGCTGGAGCGTAAGAAGCTTGTCCGTCAAATCCTTGTTGGAGCTTTGAATATCCTTTAAGGTATCGGTTATTTGCCGTTTGGATTCCTGGTATTCCTTTATTTTATCCGCAAATTCCGCGGTGCGCTTTTTAAGCGCTTCGGTGAGCGCGTTTTTCTCTGCCATAAGCCTATACAGCTCGTCATTTTTTATGCGTATACGCTCGGCTTCCTCGTTGTTTCGCTTTATATCGCCGGCTGACTCCTCAATTTCCTTACGCGCCGTGTCGGCGGATTGCTGTATGATATTTATATCCTTCTGCAGCGCGCCTAATGTCATTGTCTGCTCCATTATGCTCTTAGAGCGTTCCTCGCGCTCCGCTGTGATTTTTTCGTGCTCGGCGCTGAGTTCCTCCGTCTTTTCCTGCAGAGCGTTTGCCTCATTTTCAAGCGTTCTTATACCGCTTAAAAGTTTGGCAATCTCGTCGGACGACTCGCTTAGCTGTTTTTCTATATTCAATAGCTCCGCTTCATATGCCTGCTGTGTTTCGCCGCCTGTGTCGAGAGTTTCCTCCATATGCGCGACTGACGCTTCAAGGCGGAGTATTTCATCCTCGTACTCGCGCACAAGCGGAATGTAGGACGAAAGCTGATTGTCTATGCGCGACATATCCTCCCCACGCTTCTTTATGTTCTCGTTCAGGTCACGTATTTCGGCAGATAAAGCGTGAAGCTCCGATGTGAGCGTTTTAATCTCGTTCGCGCGCGACAAAAAGCCGCTTTGCTTATTGACGCTGCCGCCCGACATTGAACCACCGGCGTTTAAAATATCACCCTCAAGCGTTACAGCGCGGAATTTATAACCGAATTTACGGCTAAGCGCTATGGCGTTGTCCATCGTGTCAACGACAACCACGCGCCCAAGCAGGCTTTTCATAACGCCGTCGTACTTTTTATCGTACTTTACGAGCGTGTGTGCCGCGCCTATAACTCCGTCACAAGCGGATATTTCACGTATATTATCCAACTCTCTGCCCTTTACAGAAGTTACCGGCAGGAAAGTCGCTCTTCCTCCGTTGTTACGTCTTAAATACTCGATAGCCGCCTTTGCGTCCTCCTCGCGCTCAACAACTATATTCTGCATTGCGCCGCCGAGCGCGCTTTCAATGGCGGTTACGTAACGCTTATCGGTTTCTATAAGTCCGGAAACAGTACCGTATATCGCAAGGCGCTTTAAGCTGTCCGCCTTTAAGACTGTCTTTACGCTCTTTGCATAGCCGGCGTAGTCGTTTTCCATACCCTCTAAAATCTTCTTCTTTGAAGATTTTGAATTATAGTCAACGCTTGCGATGTTTAATTTTTCCTTTAGCTCGTCATATTCGCGTTTTAGCTTTTCAAGGTTTTCGGTGTGACGGTCTACCGTCTGCTGCATTTTTTGGAGTTTTTCACTCTTTTGCGCGATTTCTTCCTTGTTTTGCTTTATGCTCTCGCGCGTGTCACGGGTGTTTTGCTTAAAGCTACGGATTTCTTCCTCAACTACTGCCCTTCGCTCCAAAAAGCTCTGTCTTAGCGTTTCTATACCCGTCATTTCAGCGCGCTTTGAAGCTACCTCGTTCAGCTTTTCTATAGCGTCGGCGCGGTTTGTTTCTATTTCCTCAGCAAGCGTTTCCTGTTTTTTTGCAACTTCGCCCTGCTCGCTCTGCGCGCTGTCAAACTCGGCAAGTATACTCTCGGCTTCCTGTTCCTTTGCCTTAATCTCCGCCTTATAGCGTTCAATATTTGCCTCGCGCTCTATATTTTTTTCTTTTATCGCTTCAATGTCGTTCTGTATTCGCTGGAGAATAGCGTTGTTGTTTTTTATGTCGTTGTCCGCGATTGAGATTTCGTTTTTCGCGGTCATCTGGTTGGCTTCGTTTTCACGTAAAAGCTCGTTTTGCTCCGCTATCTTTTCATCGCACTGCTTGCTCTCGTCGTACAGTCCCGTAATTTTCGCTTCGGTTTCGCTTTCCGTCTTTCTCAGCTCGTCAAGCTCGTCCCTTACGTCCTTTAAAAGCCCCTCATTTTTCGTTATATTCGCCTTGTTTTTGTCTATCGTTATAAGGCTCATATTCACGTCAAGCTGCTTGAACTCGTCGTACAAACCTAAATATTTCCTTGCCTTTTCCGACTGGCGTTTAAGCGGTGCGCGCTGCGCTTCAAGCTCAGCGGTGATGTCGCCTATTCTTACGAGGTTTTCATCCACGCCCTTTAGCTTTCTCTCAGCCTCCTCGCGGCGGTACTTGTACTTTGACACACCGGCAGCCTCTTCAAAAAGCGAACGTCTGTCCTCCGCCTTTGTGGATAGTATCTGCGACACGTTGCCCTGTCCTATGATTGAATAACCGTCACGGCCCAGACCCGTATCCATAAACAGCTCGTGTATATCCTTTAGTCTGCACGCTGCGCGGTTTATCATATACGCGCTTTCGCCGCTTCTGAACAGACGGCGCGTAACCACAACCTCGTCAAAATCTATGTCAAACAGTCTTGCACTGTTATCTAAAACAAGGCTTACCTCCGCATAGTTTACCTGCTTTCTGTCCTCGGTTCCCGCAAAGATAACATCCTGCATATTCGAGCCGCGTAGCTGCTTTGCGCTCATTTCACCTATAACCCAGCGGATAGCGTCGGAAATATTACTCTTGCCGCTTCCGTTTGGACCTACGACTGCTGTACTTCCTTCTGTAAAATCAAGTATTGTTTTATCTGCAAAGGACTTAAAGCCCTGTAATTCAAGTCGTTTTAACAGCAACCGCTTTCACCTCTCTCTTATGTAATGTATCATCAGCGCATATTTTTATATCTATGCCTGTAAGTTTCTTTATTTCTTGTATATTGCTTTTTTTATTGCCTGT
>JAFQYK010000568.1 GCA_017406485.1 Clostridia bacterium | reverse complement strand
CTATGATGTGGGAGGTGAGCGAGGCGGTCACAACAGTGTTTGCGCTTGTGGTTATGGTGGCGGTAATGTTTGTGCTTAATATCAGCATAATGATAGCCGCGACTAATAATGTTGGAGTGTAATAATGAAAGCGTACATAATTACAATAATCAGCGCGGCGCTTTTAAGCGTTATGGCGGAGATTATCTCGCCCGAAAAATGGCGCGGTTATGTCAAAATCATTACCGGTTTTGTGATAATCTGCTGTATCTTCGCGCCGCTTGCACAATTTCGGGGCAGCGATATATTTTCCGGTTTTGACGCAGGCGCGTATGTTACGGGCAATACGGAAAATTTGCAGACGGAAATAGTCTACCGCGAACTTGAAAAGCGGATAAATGCCGATATAGAAAAGCGCCTGAAGGACGAATACGGAATTAGCGCAAGTGCAAAGTGCAGCCTCAAGGTGAGCGCGGACGGTGAGTTTAAGGGTGTTAATGAAATATACATATACGGCGCGCGCCTTACGGATCAGGCAGTATACCGCCTTTGCGAGGTGTACGGCATAGGGCGCGAAGGAGTTCACAATGGATAGAAGTAAACTTATAAAAATATTCAAAAATAAGAATAACCGGACTATCTTCATAATATTTATAATTGGAGTTGCACTTATGATTGCGGCGCATAGCTTCAGTGGCAAAAAAGCGCAGCCGGAACCGCAAGCCGCGGAAACGGCCGTATACACAGCGGACGAGGAAAAACGTCTTGCGGATATGCTCTCAAAAATTGAGGGCGCTGGGTCGGTCTCTGTTATGATAACCTACAATTCCGGTACGGAAAAAAATCTTGCCTATGAAACGAAAACCTCCGAAAGGGAGGGCAGCGGCGAGAGAAGCGAGGATAAAAAGGCAGTCACATCAGGCGGTGAACCGGTGGTGGTGAAGGAGGTTTATCCGAGCGTCAAGGGTATCATCATAGCCGCGGACGGAGCGGATAAGCCGCAGGTCAAGACGGCGATACGCGAGGCTGTTATGGCTCTTACCGGCGTAGCGGCGCATAGGGTGTGTATATTTAAAAAAGAGGAGGAATAAACAAATGGTTTTGAAGAAGAAGGAGATTATTGCGGCATCACTGGTGGTGCTTATCGGTGTGGCAGGCTATTTAAATTGGTCATATCAGGATACCATAAAGGTACGCGACGGCGAAACATATGTGGAAACCGGCAAGCGATTAGGTGAAGCGCAGTATGTTTCTTCAAATGAGGAAAACGTGGAAAAGACTGACGGGGAGGAAAAGAAGGCGGAACAAACATCCGCAGACGAGAATAAGGAGGAAAACAAGGAGGAGAAAAAGACAGAGGAAACGGCGGCGGACGGTAATGCAAATGTTACCGAAGAAAAGGGCGCAGGTGCGGACTACTTTGACAAAACAAAGCAGAACCGTGAGGAATCACGCTCAAAGTCGCTTGAAATCCTGAACCAGACTGCCGAGAACGAGAGCTTTGACGCGGAGATACGCAAAAAGGCCGGTGATAAAATTCTTGCCGTTGCGGACAATGTGCAGAAGGAAAATGAAATTGAAGGCATAGCGCGTTCAAAGGGTTACAGCGAGATTTGCGTGTATGTTGACGCGGGCGATGCAAATGTGATGGTGCGTAAGGACGGCTTTAACGATGAAGATGTGTTAAAGCTTACCGAGATTGTCACAGACCAGCTTAAAATTTCAGCGCAAAACGTAAAAATAGTTGAAGTTAAATAAAATATGTGATACAATATATTATCATAAATAATTTTCGGAAGAAAAATGTAATGGAGGTAGCGGTATGGACGAGGAAATCAAGAACGAAGCAATAAATG
>JAFQYK010000567.1 GCA_017406485.1 Clostridia bacterium | reverse complement strand
TATCACGCGCGCTGTGACCTATGGCAAGAACTATATTATCGGTTTCAATTTCATACTCATTATTCACAACAGCCGCGCACACCGCCCCGTCTTCATTTAGCTTAATACCGGTTAGCTGTTAAGAAAAACGCACGTCACCGCCAAGACGGATAATATCCTCTCGGATTGACGCGACCATATGATACAGGTTGTCCGTGCCGATATGCGGCTTTGAATAGTACAGTATTTCCTCCGGTGCGCCGTGAGCGTGAAATTCTTCCAAAACCTTGCGTATACGGAAATCTTTTATACCCGTTGTGAGCTTGCCGTCGGAAAATGTCCCTGCTCCTCCCTCTCCAAACTGAACATTAGACGAGGGATTTAAAACGCCCGTTTCCCAAAACGCATCAACATCTTTTTTCCGTTCATCAACCCTTTTGCCGCGCTCCAAAACGATTACCTTATAGCCGTTTTGTACAAGCGTCAAAGCGCAGAGAAGTCCGGCGGGACCCATGCCGGCTATAACAATAGGCTTATCGGGCTTAACACCTTCCGGAAATACATAAGTTTTATGCTCAGCCTTCTGTATTTCCTTATACTTTCCCGCCAATGCATCCTCATTCGCCGTGCACAAATCAACGGCATACACATAATGTATGTCGTTTTTCTTCCGCGCGTCAACTGATTTTTTCGTTATCGTAAAATTGCTGACGTTTTTTAGGTTATATTTCCGCCTTACCTTCTCGATAAGATCGTCTTCACTTTCCGTAATTTCAAGCCTTACGCCTGTAATTCTTATCATAATCCAAATATTTCCTTTATCTTTGCAGCAGCGGCAATGCCGAGCTTTTCGTGTTCTTCCTCAACCATATGAACGCCGTCAATATCGGATGCTTTTGCGTAATCTGCCGCGTTCATAAAGTATACGCCCTCGTCTGCGGTCATTTTTGAAATTGCTTCTGCAAGCCTTTTGGAATCGTCCACCGATTTTGGGGAGTAAAGCTCCGAAAATACCGGGTGCTTTAAGACATTATCATTTACGTGTATCGGTGAAATTATCAGGAATTCCGGAGTTTTATCGCCGTATACAACGCGCGTTTCGTGTATGTACTGCCTAAGCGCCTGCGCTGTGCGCTCGGGTTCGTATTGAAGCTGCTTTAGCAAGTCATTTGTGCCGAGCATTATTGCGATAAGGTCAAAGTCGTGCTTTTTTACAAAATACCTTTCACGAAAACAAGCTATACCGTGCTTAGGTCCCTCGCCCCAAAGAGTCGCACGTCCGCACTCGCCGTCTATCGTTATTTCACATTCCGGCAAAAGCTCCTGCGCCACATTACCCCACGTGCGCGGAAGTTGCGTAAAATCAACAGGGTTATGTCCCCAGGTGTTAGAGTCGCCGTATAATAAAACCTTTTTCATATTCAATCCTCACTTTCAAAGATAATTGTATCAGTCACAAATTATTTTGTCAACGAAAAAAAGCCCCATACGGGGCTGATTTTCAATTAATCCTGAATACCTTTGTACTCTGACGAGCCAAATGCGAGGATAAGCATAAATATCGGATTTAAAAGTACAAGACCTACTGTGAAGCCTGCGCCGTGTCCGAAAGCCTTTGAAAGGTTGTGAAGCTGGATAATTCCAATCACGCAAGCGGCAATGAGGAGTACGAACGCTAAGAATAATAAAAATCCGTTAGCATTCTGGCCTGTACCGGCAAGGCTTGAAACCAGAGAACCGGCAACTACGAGGGCAAGCATAATCCAGAAGAACATTGTCTTCCATGAAATCTTGTACATAACAAACTCGTTATATACCGGGATGATTGCCTTCCAGCCCTTTTCACCGGCCTTGGTGAATATCTTCCATCTTGCAATTACCTGCAAAACATACCATATAAGGCTGCAAACAATCATAGCTGCTCCCATAGCGGCTATCATTCCGATAAGTCCAATTGCTGCTGCTTCTTTTTGTGTCATAATAAATTACCTCCTTTTTTTTTGGTAAAATCAGTATATCATCGCCGTTATTATTTGTCAACCGAGTTAACGGAATTGTCATAGAAACGAAACTTCCCTTAAATCGTTATGAAACAATTTAAAGCTCAATGTCCGTCTCATTATTCTTCTCAATGTCCCTGAGCTTTCTCTCCATAGCGCGCATACGAACGCCCAACAGATTGTCAAGGTCGTTGTTTACGGAATTCAAATGCTTTTGCATCGCTTCTAAAACACC
>JAFQYK010000566.1 GCA_017406485.1 Clostridia bacterium | reverse complement strand
TAAGTGGCTCAAAGTTTTCATTATAATTCACATCCTCACCATCAGTATATGTACCTTCGCGCCCTTTATAATAACTCACTGTAATAGGATATGTGCCTACCGCTGCGTTATCCAAAACTCTAAATGTCAAAATAGCCAGTGTCCCCTCATACTGAACATCACTTGTGCTGTCCCATACCATATTGTACGGGTTAGTTTCCACACTCTGTGCGCGTGTAAGTATAGCTCCTATGCCCGTACTTGCTGTCACATTGGTGAGCGACAGCACCTCTGCATCATATTCTATTTCAATGCCGAGATTCGCAAATCCTGTATTGCCTCCTAATATTAATGGTATATCAACCGTTTCACCTATAGCACAATTTCCTGTTCCTGCTTTAACGCTCATGCTTTTAACAGTAGGTTCAGGTGTCTCATCCTTTCCGTCACTTACTGATATTTTGCCATTTTGAAAGGAAATGCTTAAAGGTTCAAATTCGGCATTATAATTAACATCAATACCGTCTTTATAATTACCATCACGACCTTTGTAATAGCTTATATTTATTGGATATTCACCACCAAGCGCATTATCCATGACTTGAAATTCAAGAATAGCCAGAGTACCGTTATATAACCGAGTCATCATCATTGTTTGAAGTTATCATAACAAGTACATTGTCGGGATCTTCAGCCTCATAAGTAAACACGCTTGGGGCATCTGAAGTTTGTTCATATTTGAACACAGGATATACGCTCACATTGTCAGTTATAAATGAAAGCTGTTCTTGACCACTCCATTCGTCAAATACAAATCCTTCTTTTGAGGGGCCCCCCGGTATTTCAGCTGAACCACCGTATTCAACGGTTTGCTTACTTACAATATTGTTTTCGTCATCATAGAACACTACATCATATTTATTTGAATTGTAAACCGCTGTAAGAATCATATTGTCTGTAACTGTCTTTGTTCCTTCTATGATTTTATCCCATCCTGCAAATTCTGCGCCTTCTTTTCCATTTGCATCGGGCACTGTTATTTCATCACCGTGACTAAAGGTCTTTACATAAACTGTCTGATTGTTCCAGTCAAGGAATACAACGGTATATTTGTTCGGTATATATATAGCATTTACTGCCATATCATCGCGTACATTTGTTGTTCCCGAATCCCAGCCAACAAACGTATATCCATCCTTATCCGGAGCATTAGGTACTATGGCCGAATCACCCTCCGATACTGTCTGTGTATCAATTGCTTCACCATCGACCATAAACTGCACCTTATATTCCGGAGTTGGTGCTTTCAGCCGGTCAACATAGAATGGTGAATCAGCACCCTCAATTCCTATCATTATAATGAAATCGCCTGTTTTGTCTGTGGGTTCTTCCTTTGCAATGTAATCAAATGAATATTGTCCACCGTCAGAAAGCGTACTCTGCGCTACATATTCAAGCTGACTTTCTGTTGGATCGGTATTTGTACCTTTGAAAATATATAGAGTTACCTGTTTGCCATCCTCCGCATTTTCAATCTGACCGGAGATGTTTCTTACTTCACCTTCATTGTCTTCCATATCAGATGAATATGTACTCTTATATCTATATACCGTTCTCGTTCCATCACCTTGACCATCGCTTGTTTCAAGCAATTTTACATAATTGCTCTCAATCTCGGCAGGAGCATCTGTTGTCCACTCTGTGTCATAATTCCACTTAAAGTAGTGATATGATTTTTTCTTGTCGCGATAACGCCATTCATTATAGCCGTCTCTTGAAACTACACTTCTTGAGCCTTTATAGTAATAATGCTGACCGCCGTAATCATAATATCCATAAAATGTTCCATGGTCACTACACCATTGTGAGCTTGAAAAATAGGTAAGGCCTACGTCGGAATCTGTCCACCCGGATTCAATATAATCCGCCGAGTACCCCATATTATTTAACAATGAGGGGCAGAAATGCCAGCGATAGTTACCATAAGCGTTCCAACCCTTATAACCAGAGTAGTTATACTGCGTCTTATACTCAGGACTTATATATCTGCTTTGCACCTGTCTCGTGCTTGTTCCCGTACTTGGATTATTTCTGCTATATCCGCTCCAGCTGCCCCAATAATTCTCACTGTAGTCAGAATAATCAAACACCCATCCGTCACTGAGACTTGAACTTTCCGAAACAGTTGTTGCACCCTTTCTCTTATATCTATATTCCTTCCGTTCCTCAATCTCAATAGAACCATTATCAACCGGTTTTGTTATGCTCCACGGACTCCATTCAAGGTTAAGATCAACATCTATGTCAACCTTCTCAGAAATGGGTACTCCTGTCCTATCGTTGTCAATCACCGCTACAGCTGTTACCTCCGCTTTTGAGGCAACACCGTCATAAGGAACAAATATGCTCCTTTCATCGTTCTGATCTGCACTCAAGCTGAATGCCTCTGTCTTTGAGGCAACCATTTTGCCCTCCGAGGTTTTAAGAACAACAACAACCTTACCTATAGTAGAAGCATCCGGGTAATTATACATATGTACCGATGCTGTATATCCGGTTCCCATTTCATTTCGAGTTACTGTAGGCTCAGTTGTAAACTTTATCGGTAATTCATTATTTTCCCATAAAAATACTGGTCTAACAATCAAATCTTTCTTTACAAATTGATAGTCATCGCTGTCCCATCCTGCAAATGTATATCCTACAGGTGCATCAAGCACTGGAGGTATAGCCGAGTCACTGTAATCAATTCTCTGTGTGTCCAAAACACTTCCATTTCTGTCATAGAAACGTACAGTATATGTATTTATCTTATACTGAGCCTTTACAGTTGTATCCGTTGTGATTTTTGAAAATGTCTTGTCCCAGCCAGTAAAAGTATAACCTTCACGCTCAGGCGTCTTTGCAGGGGCTGTTGCGGAATCACCATAAGCTACTTGCTTTGACTCAATAACGCTGTCATCATAATCAACAAACGTTACAGTTGATGGATCATGTGCCATGACAGTAACAGAGTTGCTGTTTCCACTACTACCCGACTCATTTTTAGCCTTTACTCTTACAGTATAAGAACCTGCTTTGTCTAATATCACTGTAGTTGATGTGCCTGATGTTGTCGCCGTTTTATTATTTGCTGAATTTGAGGAATTTGTAAATGAAACCTCATATGATGTAGCTTTATCAACAGCGCCCCAACTTACAGTCACACTTTTTCCAACTGCAATATTTGCATTGGATATTTTTATTGTAGGCGCTGAAGGCGGTTGTGGCTTGGGCGGATTACAAATTTCGCAATCTGCCTTATAAACAGGATTATCCCTATCGGTTTTTATCTCACCACAGGTTGTACATCTATATTCATGATAGTGGGGATGTGCGTCCCAGTCCCAGACATATTCCCAATTGTGCGTATGAGGAGAGTCATTTGGATTGATATATGTACCCTCCGGATTCACATCCGTGGTTGGATAATTCTCCTTGTATTTACTTAGAATACCCATTGCATTATTGGGGGTGTCTTTATGTATCTCAAAATGCAGATGTGGTCCAGTCACCTGACCGGAACTGCCTACATAACCAATCGTTTGTCCCTGATAGACTCTCATATCATCGTGTATACCGGAAGCAAATGATAACAGATGCTGATATACCGAATAGTATCCATCTTCGTGATCAATTACTATATGATTTCCTCGTGCATTTGAATACGGTTGTATCCTAAGAATTCCACTTCTTGTAGCAACCACTCTTGTGCCTGTTGCACCACCGGCAATATCTACACCATGATGATGTCTTCCCCATCTCCAACCAAATTTGTATTCTCCGGAAGAATAATACCTTGCATCAGGGCAAGGCCATGCCCACCCTTCTGCAGCAGATACATGTATAACAGGCACCAATGCGCTTATCATCACCAACGATAATATAGTGCTTATAATACTTCTACTCAATCTGTTTCTTCTCATAATTACCATCCTTTCTTATATTTTCCTACTTGCTATACTTACTCACACGCTCACAATCGTAGCATTTCGCATAAATGTATCCGCTTTTCTCAAGGCAGTGAATATTATACGAGCCACAATCAGGACATTTAAATACTCTATCATAATCTGGTTCAATATAATCACAGTGTCTGCACATATACAATCCGGTATTAGGATCAACATACATATCCGTATTACTGCAAGAAGGGCATGTCGGATACCATGCACTTTTGGCTGTGCTTGTGGCAGTGGCCGAGGTTTCCTCTTCATTATTAAACATTCTGTCATTTGTACTTGCGATAACATTGTCGTAATGCTTACGAATATTTTCATATTCCTCGTATGTTACCGACTCACCATCTATCAAGCAATCTTGGTGGTCCTTGCTATATGATGTAACTTCCCTGAATTTTGATCCTTGCAGTTCATAGATTGTGTAATATGCTGCACCGCTCAATGCACCTTTTTCTTGAATAAACCACTTTCCGTCTGCTTGTATAATAGCATAATTACGAGTTTTATAGCCACCGGTATATTCTGCAATCATATTATTCTTATTACCATCATAAACTCGAAATGCTCCATAGTCCCCGCCGGCTTCCTCTTTGTAATAGTGTTCTATTATTATTTTTTTGCCATCAGTTTCAAAATCTGCATAAAGTTCTTTTATGTCCTTGTCATACAGGTATTTGGTACCGTTGCCAGCCAGCTCCACTTTTATTTTTGTACTCTGGCTCGTATTGCTATCATTTTTTGTATTATCACCTGTTTTTATATCTTTATATGGACATTCACCAAATCCAAACTCCGCATCAGCACCCTTTATAGATATATAGAAATCCTCGCCTTTTAAAGTTAGCTTTCCCGGTATATCAATTGGTTTAACAGAATAATTTCCATATCCTAATTTTAAGTATATCTCTGAATCCAAGTATGCCTGTATATCTCCGTCTATGCAAATATCACATATATGCGGCTCTTTGGTATCGACAGTCGCTGTTGCTTGTAATCCAAATCCTCCCTCTGCACCAATACTCAAAACCTCTAAAAGACTTATTTGAACAGAAGCACCAATTTCTGCACTTACAGAAGCCTTAGCGTCGGCATATACCTCCAACTTCTCGTTTTTAAGCGAATTTGCGCTTTTCCCATCCTTCATTCCTATTGTACCATTCTGCTGAACGACAATAGATACCTTTCCGCTTGCGTTTATATCAAAGAACAATTCTAAATCTACAAATAAACCAGTAGTGCCAATAGGGATATGAGTTGTTCCCAATGGCAGACGTAATGTGTCTTTCCCTGATGTTTTCGACAAACCAATGTTAACTGAAGTCACAAAATTCAAATTGCAATCTACATCCGTTAAACTCTGCATGTCAACTGTGACTTGTGGATTTAGTAGTTTAATAGTTCCGTCTATGTCATACCCATTTGCATTGTATTTAATTTTAAAATTCAAGCCCTTTGAAGCTTTACCACTTAGTACTGATAGCAACATTGGTT
>JAFQYK010000565.1 GCA_017406485.1 Clostridia bacterium | reverse complement strand
ATTGACAAGGCTATTTTTGACAAGTATATACTCCCCACCAAAGGTAAGACAAAAAAATTTATCGGTATTGAAATTGAGATGCCGGTTGTAAATCTTAATAAAGAGGCTGTTGACGAAAACGTTATATTTGCGCTGTCGGAGGCCTTTAAAAAGGAATTTAGTTTTGAGGTTATAAGCCGTGACGCGGAGGGTAATGCAAATTCTTTGCAGAATGACGAGAGCGGCGACAATCTTTCGTTTGACTGCTGCTACTCGAACCTTGAATTATCGCTCGGCAAGGGTGAAAATCTACACGAGATCAAGGAGCGGTTTGACAGGTATTACAGCTTTATAAACAAGTTTTTTTCAAAATACAATTACACGCTCACAGGTATGGGTATAAATCCCTACTACAAGCTAAACCACAACAAGCCTATTCAAAATGAGCGTTACCGTATGCTGTACCACCATTTGCAGTCATATAAAAGATACGCGGGCGGAGAGATACCGTTCCACACATATCCCGAATTCGGCACGTTTACAAGCGCTTCACAGGTGCAGATTGATATATTTTATGACGATTTAATTCCCGTAATAAACGCGTTCAATAAGTTAGAGCCGTTTAAGTCGGTGCTGTTTGCAAACTCGTACTTTCCTGAGGAGCCGACATTTATGTGCGCGAGGAATATGCTTTGGGAGAGAAGTATGCAGGGTTACAATCCGCATAATATCGGTATGTTTGAGTATGAGCTGAAGGACACGCGCGACCTTGTGGAGTATATTAAATCTACAAGCATTTACTGTACTATGCGCGACGGAAGGTACGTTAATTTCACGCCGGTACCGATTACAGATTATTTAAAACTTGACAGCGTGCGCGGAGAGTATTATGATGGTAGTAAGTATGTGGAAGTTGATATAGTTCCTGATATAGACGACTTGGAGCATTTGAGAACATTTAAATTTGAGGACTTGACGTACCGCGGTACGATTGAATTCCGCAGCTCCTGTACTCAGCCGATATGTGACAGTATGTGCGTTGCGGCGTTTCATATAGGACTTTTGGAAAGAGTCAGCGAGCTTAGCGGGCTTCTGTCGGGCGACACGTCTGTTTACTCGCACGGCTACAGTGCGGCGGAGCTGCAAAGAATTTTGTCAAAGCGCATTCTGCCCGATTTTATTGACAAGGCGCGTCTTTCGGATATGCTTGTGCGTATTCTGGAGCTTGCCGAGTCGGGTCTCAGGCAGCGCGGTATGGGCGAAGAGGAGTTCCTCGCCCCACTTTATGAGAGGGCACGGACGCTCAAAAATCCGTCCGCCGTTATGGTTGAGGGATTGGAGCAGGGCAAAAACATCGAGGACTATATCAAACTATATTCTAAACTGTAATTATTTGTTGGAGGTGTATTTATGGACACTTCAAAATTATATATCGGTAAGTATGGTCTGGAGCGCGAAACGCTGCGCATAGACGAGGACGGCAAACTTGCGCAAACAGCACATCCTTTTGACGATAAGCGTCTTGACCGTGATTTTTGCGAAAATCAACTCGAAATAATAACGCCTGTCTGCGGCAGTATTGACGAGCTTATGAAGGCTGTTACCGAACTGCATAATTACGCCGCCGACACTCTAAAAAAGCAGGGCGAGCATTTATGGCTTTATTCCAATCCTCCGCATATTGACAGTGAGGACGAAATTCCTGTCGCTCTTTTTACCGGTGATATGGCATTCAAGCACGATTACAGAATAAACCTGTGGCGGCGGTACGGCAAAAGGCTTATGCTGCTGTCGGGTATACATTTTAATTTTTCGTTTGATGAATCGTTATTTGATGGCGAGGATAAAAACGAGGTTTATTTTCGTATATCAAAATATGTGCTGCGATATAGCTGGCTTATTGTGCTTTTGACGGCGGCAAGCCCTGTGTATGACAAATCGTTTGACGGCGACGGAAAACAAGGCAGCGCATTTTCGGGACTGGGATCGCTGCGCAACAGCGAGCGGGGTTATTGGAATCAGTTTGTGCCTGTACTCGATTATACGGATATAAAATCATATGCGGCGTCGATAAATGAGTATGTCAGAAAAGGCGCGCTGTTTTCGGCGGGTGAACTGTATATGCCGGTAAGACTGAAATCAGCCGGTGCAAGCAGCCTTGACGAGCTTATCGAAAACGGCGTTGACCATATTGAGCTCAGAATGTTCGATCTCAATCCCCTGTCGCCTGTCGGTGTGTTTAAAGATGATTTGGAGTTCGCGCATTATTTCCTTCTATATCTTCTGTCGCTCCCCGATTTCAACTTCACACCCGAATTGCAGATTGCGGCGGTAAAAAATCACAAGGAAGCCGCGCGGTTTGATTTGTCAGAGATAAAAATAAACGGATATAAAGCCGTTGACGCCGCTATGGGATTGCTTGACGATATGACGGAATATTTCAAGGGTAACGGCGCAGCTTTGGAAAATATCGGCTTGCAGAAGGATAAAATTTTAAACAACAACCGTTACTGTATTAAAATTTACGATTTGTTCAAGGATGACTTTCAGAATACTATGCTTAATTTGACAAAGAAAGGCGTGACGAAAAATGTGTGAGCTTCTCGGAATAAACAGCAGCGCGCCTGTGAACAGCACGCCGTATCTGACTGAATTTTTCTCGCATAGTGTACGTCATCCGCACGGCTGGGGTATTATGAGAGAGATAAGCGGACGCAGAGTCGTCTTTAAAGAATCAGTGAGTGCAAAGGAAAGCGGCGTTTTGGAAGATATAATTAAAGGAACAGAGCCGCAAACGGATTTGCTCGCGCATATACGCCTTGCAACGGTCGGAGGTATGAAAAACGAGAACAGCCATCCCTTTACCGCGGCGGATTTAAGCGGCAGGGTGTGGACATTTATACATAACGGCACCATCTATTCCGGTACCGCGCTTATGAATTATATCGCGTGTCAAAAAGGCGATACAGATTCGGAAAGAGTTTTTCTATACCTTATGGATGAGGTAAACAGCGCAATAAAAAAAGACGGCGAACTAAGCGAACGGCGCCGTTTTGAAATTGTCGACCGTCTGGTTTGCACTCTGTCGCCAAGAAATAAGCTGAACCTTATGATTTTTGACGGCGAAGTTTTGTATGTGCATAAGAATATGAAGAATACGCTTAGCTTTAAAAAACTTGATAATGGTTATGTATTTTCTACCGTTCCGCTTGATGACGGCGTGTGGCAGGAGCTGCCGCTCGCGCAGCTTACGGCGTATAAGGGCGGAAAGCTAATATATGAGGGTACACGCCACGGCGGTGTGTTTGTGCCGACGCTTGAATATATAAGCGCTATGGCTGCTATGAATATTTGAAAACTACCGGCATCAGGCCGGGTATTGTCAAAAGGACGCCGCGTCAATCAGAGTACCGTACCGGCAATAACCATAACGCTTCCCGCGACAATTCCGAGCAGGAGAATATATTGAAGTACGCTAACCTTTTCTTTCATTAAAATGCGGCCTCCTATCATTACAAAAATCGGATAAACAGCAAGCAACGGATCGGTCGAAACTGAATTCATTGCCATTGCATAGCTGTAAAAAACTATTCCGACATTATCTGCAAGCGCGCCCAGTATCCGGGGCGCGCTTTTCTTTGTGAATGGATTGTAAACCTTCTTTTCCTTCAGATAGATATAAATCCAGCATCCGAGAGCAAATACAGCGTATTCCATTCCAATGATAATAACGCTGTCTCCTTCCGGCATAGCATAGCCATATGTAGTGTCCAGGCAGAGTCCTGTTACTATTGTTTCCAAAGCGTCAACTACGGAGAATAAAACCGGGAAAATCAAAGTTCCTAACCCGCGGCTCATCCACCGCGCATTTTGATTCTTAGAATTTAAACGCTGCGCTTTGTTGCGAACATTTGACAACAGAATAATGCTTATCAGTATCACCAGTATTCCCGCTGTTCTTAAAGGTGTCAGAAGCTCAAAAACAGAATCCACTCTTCCAAGCGCAAGATACGCTATGATAAGCAGTATGGTAGATGTACCACCGCTAATTCCCTCTACAGGTGACTCCACCGTTACCTCATTGTAGATATAGCCCTTGAAAGAAATGGTATTAACAATGGCATATACAGGGCCAAAGACGGTCATTGGCCAATATCTTATAGCACTTTCCCAAATTGTAAACGGTTCATCTCGTATCATCAAATAGACAAGCGCAATAACAAAAAACACTAATCCGATACAAACAGAGTATTTTAAGCAAATATGTTCCTCTTTGCCCCTCCGAGCGCCGGCCTTGTAAAGCAAGCTCGTTGCAGACCACATAAATATCGCCGCAAAAACAAAAAGCAGCCAAACAAATCTATTCATAAAATCAACCACCTTTAATCAAAAAAAGCCCGCTCCGTCATTCCAATATACAGACTACAACGGATATATACACACCTGTCCGAAACACGGCAAAAATACCGCCGATATTATCAATAATTATTTGACTAACTTTATATTGCTAAATTGCAACAGTTTTACACCATTTAGCACTTTTCAAAATCATAAAAAAAGCGCATAGGTACTTGAATATCAAGTATTTATACGCTTTTTTAATTTGGCGGAGAAGGTGCAGAGCTGAAATCGCTCCACACCCACCGACAGAGAAATGCCAGTTTCCGCCTGTGCAAACCCTGTTTTTAGTCTGATTACAGTGTATCAGAAAAAGCTGCCTATGTCAATTAGGCACTACTATATTCTCAATGCTATCCTTATCCTCTCCTTCTCAATATGCACGAAATCAACCGTCCTGTTCATTATCCTTGCCGCAGGTGCAGTATTCTTGGGATTGAGCAAAAATGCGGCAAGTTTCTTCTTGGACTGTATGACCTCATCCTTTGTAGGCTTTTTCGGTGCGTTTTCCTGGACGCTGTTCAGCTTATCGGTCAATTCAGCTATAGCCCTCTTGGCTTCTCTGATTTTTGCCTCAAGCTCTACTATCGTCTCCTCGTCTGTGACCTTCGTCAGATTATCTGCACAGATTTCGAGTTTGTGCTTATAGCCGTTTATTCTCGCCTTTAGCGTCTTGACTTCCTCCGCTGACTCTGCCGTATGCGCTGCCGAGATTGTTCCGAAATTGTCAAGGAAATAGTCAATATTCTTAGCCGAATAGATTTTGCTTACGACCTTACGAACGACTTGTTTCTCTACCTCGTCCATATGTATCAAGGTGCGGCATTTGTCTGTTTTGTTTGCGCTTACGTGACGAAAATAGAGATTTCCTTTTTTGATGTCAGACTGGTATGAGCCGCCGCAGACAGGGCAGGTCACAAGACCTGACAAAAGGTATTTGCCTTTGCCTTTCTTCTTCACCTGGTTATGCTTAGGCTGCACGCTCTCCCAAAGCTCCTCGGACACAATCGCTTCTATCTCTCCCTTGAGAGAAATAATTTCCTCTTTGGACTTGTACTTATGTCTATTGGGCTTCTTTCCAAACTCCGTTACTGGCGCAGACCTGTTATAGACAAATTCTCCCTTGTATTTGGGGTTGCACAATATCTCATAGAAGCTATTTTTTGTGTACGCTCTGCCGACTTTGGTTTTGTAATGTTGTTCGTTCAGCACTTTTGCCATATGCGAGTAGGTCATTCCCTGGCTTCTCATTTTGAAGATTTTTCTAACTATCTCCGCCTCTGCTTCATTGATGATGTATTTACCTTCCTTGTTGATGTCGTAGCCGAGAGGTGCAATACCGCCGTTTGTTTTTCCCTGCTTGGCGGTGTGGCTCTGCCCACGGCGCACATTCTGACGGATTTTCACAGCCTCATTCTCGTTGTTAATTAGGGTGAACGCCTTGAACATTCTCGTTCCCATATCGAACTTGTATGTTTCCTCTGTTGCACTCAAAACAAAAACACCACGCTTACCGAGTTCGTACTCGT
>JAFQYK010000564.1 GCA_017406485.1 Clostridia bacterium | reverse complement strand
TATTTATTTCACGCTGTTTGTCCTTGTGCTCCTGTTCTGCTGCCTTAATGGAACTGCCCATAACAAGTTGAGAAAATTCGTCCTCGTACAGTGTGGCAAATTTCATAAGGCGCTTAACCTCGCCAAGTACAACCTTTTCCAAAAAATCGGTGCGTATGTAATGTGTTGAGCTGCATATTTTACGGCTACCCTTGTTATAGCCGTTACAGTTGAAGTAAGTTATATCGTGATTTCCCTGATTAAAATGAAAACCGAGATTACTTCCGCAATCGGGGCATACAAGAAAGCCCGAAAACATATTTTTTTCGCCCGTAATATTTGTGCGCTTATTGCGTGTGCGGTTGCGTTTGTCCTGCATTTTTTCCCAAGCGCTACGCTCAATGATAGGTGTATGCACATCTTTGAATACAGCCCAATTTTCACGGTCATTCTCGATACGCTTCTTGTTCTTATATGACCTTGAATATGTCTTAAAATTCAGAACATCACCGCAGTATTCTTGCCTTGACAGTATTTTTACAATTGTTGAGCAATTCCAGCCGTAGGGATTATCATTAGCTGATTTCTGACCGGGGCGGGATATGCCTTTACTGCTCCAATAGTTTAACGGGGAAAGTA
Source organism: Clostridia bacterium (assembly GCA_017406485.1). GTDB lineage: Bacteria > Bacillota > Clostridia > UBA1381 > UBA1381 > Hominilimicola. The sequence continues at coordinate 1,333 of JAFQYK010000564.1, read as the reverse complement.
TTTTTTCTTCCTCTAACTTACAGGCAATCTGATCCGAGCCTAATCCGCTGAAAGCCAAATCGTATATGTGACGAACAACGGCTGCGGCTTCTTCATCAATTACCCAAAACTTACCGCCCTCCGGATCCCTTATATACCCATAAGGGGGAAGTCCGACAGGCTCGCCCGAACTGCCTTTGATTTTACGGCTTATACGGCATTTTTTGCTAATATCGCGCGCGTACCATTCATTAAACAGATTTTTTGTCGGAGCAAGCTCATTTTCGCCCTCAAAGGTATCTATGCAATCGGAAACGGCAACAAGCCTTATATCGTTGTCGGGGAAAAATTCTTCCGTCAGTTTTCCGACCTCAATATAGTTACGGCCTAAACGGGATAAATCCTTTACGAATACGGCGGATATTTTGTTGTTCTCAATATCCTGTATCATTTGAATATATCCGGGGCGGTTCATTGTAACGCCTGAAATGCCGTCGTCACAATAGATAAGCAGATTTTTATATCCCTTTTCCTTTGCGACTTTGGTAAGCAGCTTCTTTTGATTTGTTATACTGTAACTGTCACCATGTTGCGTTCCATCGGAACCAACAAAATTATCATCACGGCTCAATCTTACATACAGAGCCGCAGTAGTTTCTTTTCTTTTATTACTTGACTGTCTCACAAGTCCTCCTTTCCGACAGTCAACAAACAGTATTTAACTACGATATAATTATACCGCGTATTTTACTGTTTGTCAGCCTGTTCTGGAAAATTTATTGCTTCAGAGTTAAGAGTTTTACTAACATAGTCCCTAAAGTTTCGGAGGATTGTGTTTTGAATATCGGCTCAACAACAAAAGAATTACCGTCAATAGTGTATGTAGTTGTGGCAGAAATTTTGTCGTTGATATTCTTGTGTTCATTGTTCTTAGTCTTTACACTCATAAACGAACCTCCATAAATAAAATAGGCTTGGCAAAAGAATACCGAGCCTTTTATGTAAATTTCCACCACCGTATTTGTCCCCGACACCCCGCAAGCGGGCAATTCATTGGACTGCCGGCTGGTTAGACCGGCATACTCGGCTAATCCTGTAAATTTAACGGCATTACGGTTTCACCCTGTATTCTCTCATACAGCTTCATTTTGGGTAGCGTCACTATTCGCGGTAATTCATATACCTGTATTTAACCCACTACAAGCCGCCGCATGTTGTTCGCTCGGATATAACCCGCCGCATAAGCGGTATGCTTTCGCATAGGTAGAAGAAATCATATCGTCGTGGCGCACGCAGCTATAAACGCATTGAATACTGACTATCCAATGAAAGGCATATTGAGTTGTCAAAGTAC
>JAFQYK010000068.1 GCA_017406485.1 Clostridia bacterium | reverse complement strand
GGCGTTTCGATTATGTTTCCGCCGCATATCGGGCAAGTGCCGAGAACGTTGCGGAACCGCTCCGAATACGATTTCGTCATAACAGTCTGGTCAACAAGCGGATATGTGCCCTTTAAGACAACGTTTATCGTGTCAAGCACGTTGTCGGTAAGAACCTTATACGATTTTTCGCCGCTCCGTATATCCTCCTGTATCGCCCACCATTTGCCTGTCATATCCGCCTTTTTTATCTCGTCGGGAAGTATGCGGTACAGCTCGCGGCCAAGCTCGGTGGAAATCAGCTTTTTTCCCTGCTCCGATATATAGCCCTTTTTAATAAGGCTGTCTATTATGTTTGAACGCGTTGCGCTTGTGCCTATGGAGCCGTTTTCGCCCTTTTTATCCTTGTCCTTTGCCAAAAGCAGCTTCTTTACTTCCTCATCGGTTACGTACTTTGCAATGCGCGTCATATCCTCGTTAAGCGTCGCCTTTGTGTAGCGCGAGGGCGGCTTTGTTTCCTTTTCCTCGTGCTTTGTGTTTGAGATATAACCCTCATATGTGCCGTCCGGTACTTCGGTTAAAACCGTTAAATCCTCGGCTTTTGTTTCCTTGAAGATAGCGGTGTAGCCCTTCTTTAAAACGCGCGTGGAGTATGCCACAAGCGCGTAATCGTCGTTTATTTCCGCGCTTAATTTGGTCTTATCCTTCACGCACTTAGGCAAAAACTGAGCCATATAGTATTTACATATCGCAAGGTAGACATTTTTCTCCTGCTCCGTAAGACGCGTCAGGTCCACCGCGTTGTTTGTCGGGATAATCGCAAAGTGGGCGGTGATGTTTTTATCGTTGAAGCACTTGGAATGTATCGTCATATCAAGCTCCTGCGGCTTGTAATTGATATTCTGTATGACGCGCTCCATTGTTTTAGGCGCTTCTTTAAAGTGTTCTTCACTTAGATATTGACAGTCGGAGCGGTTATACGTTATCGCCTTGTGGTTTTCGCGCAGCGACTGAGTTATATTCATAACGTCCTGCGGATTGTAGCCGAAATGGCTTGAGCAGTACGTTTGCAGCTTTACAAGGTTAAAAGGCAGCGGCGGATCCTCCTCGGCGGTTTTATGCTCAACGATTATGTTATCGAGTTTTTTTCCGGCAAGCGATTTCATTATTTCCTGCGCGTCGCCTATTTCCGTTATCTTTTCCGCTTCCTCACCCTTTTTAGGCTGCTTTTTTCGCGTGTACTTTGCCGTTACGGTCTTAACGCCGTCCGCAGTCTGCACGTCTATATCGGCGTAAATATCGTAATACACCGTCTTTGTGTGTCCCTCAATCTGCGCGTCACGGTTTACGACAAGCCCCAATGTCGGCGTCTGCACTCGTCCTACCGCCAAAAGCGCACCGGAGTTTGTACACGTAAAATAGCGGCTCATATTGACGCCTATCATCATATCGGCAACGCTGCGCGCAAAGGCAGAGTAGCCCTCGTTCACGCACTCGTCATTGTTTTTCATATTTTGAAGCGCCTTTTGAAGTCCGCCCTTTGTAGTGTCGCCCGTATTAAGACGCATTACCGGCTTTTTGTAATCAAACCACCTAAGGAGCTCGTCAATTAAAAGCTGCCCCTCCTCGTCCGGATCGCCCGCGTGGATAACGCTGTCTGCTTCCTTCAAAAGCTCGCCGATAAGCCTTACACGCTGCGCCTTTGTTTCAAAGCTTCTGCCCTGTGCGTTGTCCTCGCCTATCTTCTGTCCCCAATCGGGAAAAAATATAGGTAAATCTTCGAGCGACCATTTCTTATATTTCTCGTCATAGTCCTCAGGTTCTTTGAGCGACAGCATATGTCCGAACACCCACGTTACGGTATAATCACCTTTTTTGATATATCGGTTTGTACGTTCTTTGACCTCACCCATAAGCGCGTCGGCTATGTCGCGTCCGAGTGAAGGCTTCTCTGCTATTACTAAAATCATATATTTTCCTTTACAAATGAAACAGTGACGGAGTATCAAACCCCATCACTGTTTTGCTTTATTTTCATAAATGCCTTTGATTAAAGTTCTGCGCTTCGCAGTCTTTTATCGCATATACTCAGGCAGCCGGTGTTGCAGCCGGCGCATCTGCTGTCGCAGCGCCCTCTGCTGCCGGCTGTGCCGACGCCTGCGCCTTTGCCATTTCAGCCGCATACTCTGCCTCGGCTGCTTCGCTGGCCTTGTTTATAGCCTCATCGTTCTGAACAACCTTTATGTTGCACTCATTGGCAAACTGTTCTATAACCTCATTAAAACGGTCATTACCTATTTTGGAGCTGATTTCATATTTCGCATTCTCATAACCCGTCTTGTAGCTTTCATCGTTCTCATTCATTTCAAGACGCTGTATTACGTGATAGCCGTAGCTTGTCTTAACGAGTGTGAACTCGCCCGGCTTTATTGAATCTACACCGTCCTGGAACTCCTGAACCATTGTTCCGTCCGTGAAATAGTATCCGTCCGGATTTTGCTCCATACCCGGATCCTCGCCGTTGTCCTTTATAAGCTGGTCAAAGTTCTCGCCGCCCTGCGCTCTCTTTAAAATGTCCTCAGCCTTTGCCTTTGCTTCTTCATCTGTTCTTCCTTCGCTTTTGATAAGAACGTGCTTGGCGCGTCTGTAATTATTCTTGAAGTACGCCTTCATCTCGCCGTCCATAAGCATATCCGCATAATACGCGACCGAAAGATCAAGGTCAAGGTCTGCCTCTGTTACACCGTTTTCCTTCAGGAAGCCCTCAAAACCGCCTTCCTGACCGGCGTAGTAGTCCTTCATCTGCTGCTTGTACTCGTCGAGCTCCTTTTGAAGCGCATCATCAAGTTTGATGTTCTTTGCATGGGCGATTGCCACTACCTCATAACGCTTCACACACTGATCTACAGCGTTTTTCTTTGATGTTTCAGCGTCCTCATTTTTATTTTCCGAGGAACCCTTTACACTCTTATAGCCCGCCTTGAAAAGTCCTTCGCTGATGTTAACATCACCTACAGTCATTACACTGCCCTCGGGAACATTACCCTTGACAACTTCGGAGCCTTTACCTGCATTGTTTCCGCAGCCGGCAAGAAGCATCATACCTGCAAGAGCAACAGCCGCAATCTTTGTTAATTTCATATTAAATCTTCCTTTCATTTTGCCGGATTACAACAGGTGTTAAAAGCTTCACCCTTTAATCCTATGGTATCCTTTAAAAATTGTCCGTGGAATAGTATACATCATTTTTCCGGATTTTGCAACTCTTTTATTTGAGTTAATAAATTGTTTACAATATTCAATATTTCCTTGTGCTGTCCGCGGAGGGCATAGCCTATTACCGGCTTTTCACCCGAATACAGCTTTATACGTTTCGGATACAGCCTGTCAAGTCCCATAACAAGCTGCGCGTCGATTTTATCCGCTTCAAAGGTTAAAAGCACCGCGTCGGCTCGTTGGTTTATCTCATAAACGCCGCATTCCTTTGCCGGAATTTTAAGCGCCGCAACCTCGATTATGTTCTGCACCGGCTTTGGTATGTCGCCGAATCGGT
>JAFQYK010000563.1 GCA_017406485.1 Clostridia bacterium | reverse complement strand
TTTATTCTGAGGTGTATAATATGGTGACACAGCCCGGGAAGTATAAAGGTAAAGTAATAAAAATGGGCGGTGCCTGTGCTACCTACACAAGCCCCGACACAGGTATAACATATTACGCCTGCATAATAAAGGACGCGACAGCCTGCTGCGCTCAAGGTATTGAGTTTGTGCTTACGGACGACTGTAAAATGCCCGATGATTACCCGAAAAAGGGGGATGAGATTGAGATTGTGGGGATTTTCGACACCTATATGGAGAACGGTATGGAGTACGGCACCCTAAGAAACAGCAGTATCGTTTCGCTTAATTTGGGTGATAACAGGAATAAATAGACATCAAAGGAAAATCAGAAGCTTTCTTTCATTTCCGCAAGCATTTCTCTCGGTGTTGTGCCGGTGATATGCTTAAAATTGCGGTTAAAGCTGCACAGGCTGTCAAAGCCGCAGAGATGCGCGACATCGGAAACGGGGATTTTATTCTCGGTGCTTAAAAGATATACCGCGCGGTTTATCCTGAAGCGGTTTAAGTATTCGGTAAAGCTCATACCCATAAGCCGTTTAAAGGTGCGCGAAAGATAGGTGTAGCCATAGGACAATTCTTCGGACGCGGAACGGAGAGTACAATCATCGTTATAGTTTTTCTCAATATACCGAAGGGTCTTATTTACCAGAACAGCCTCTTCATTGGTCGGCGCGTCCTTAAATTCCGTTGCTTCGGTAAGCTCGCCGAGAACGGAATACAACAGCCCCTTTTGCAAAAATGTATTACTTCCGTCAAATAAATCCTTATATTTCATAAGCCCGTGAACGGTGTTGTCCACGGGTATTTTTTTGCGGTATTTTAAAGAAAATTCCGGCACAAGCTCGGGGATAAAGGTGATCACGCGCATATCGGACGGCTCTATCGTCTTGTAGCTGTGAAGCTGGCGTGGAAAAATAATTATCGACTCGTTCTTTTTGAGCGTATAAACCGCGCCGTCAACGGTAATTTCAATTATTCCTCTAAGCACAAGGCATATTTCAAACGCCGCGTGAAAGTGCAAATGCCAGCTTAAATTTTCCACCGTATATGATAAAAATTTGCTTCGCTGGTTTGCCCATTCCTTTTCATACATAAGCACTGTAACCACCTCAATTTAATTTTATCATAAGTAATTCCAAGCGTCAACATCAATAGAGCAAATTTTGATTAGTTTATGGCAAATATGTATTTTTATATCACCGTATTTAATGATAAAATATAGTCATAAAATAAATTTGTCTTGGAGGACGGAGCAATGATTGTGAAAAAAATGACAAGTGTTATTATGGTATTGGCAATTGCCTTATCAGCAATCGGTACCTTGACGGTACACGCAGACGAAACGCTCGAACCGATAACGTGCAGTCAAAGTACATCATACCTCAACGGCGGCGAAATAGTGCTGAATACAAAGGACAGTGAAAATGTATCAAATGTTTCGTTCCTTAACACATCGGGAACATACAAGGGCGTTGCAGTTCTGGAATTTGAGCTTCCGGCTGTAAGCGCCGATATGATTAAATCGGCAGCCGTCAGTGTGACGGTCAATAACCCGTCCACAAACAGACACGGTACAAGAACATACGATGTGTATGCGGCAGATATTTCAATCAGAAACGAAACTGTAATCGCTGATCTTGACGCTATATCCTTAACAAACAGCCTTTATACCTCCGAAGGTCTGACAGAGGGAACAACGCGCCAAGACACTATTTCAAACGAAAACATAACAAATTACGTCAAGAGCAGAGCCAATGCGGGGGAAG
>JAFQYK010000562.1 GCA_017406485.1 Clostridia bacterium | reverse complement strand
GTAGAAATGTATTGCCGGTTTCGTTCTTAAAAACACGGCAGAAGGTCGCCTTGCTCATGTGCGCATAGTTCACCGCAAAGTCCAGCGTGATATTTTCTGTAAAGTGATGATTTATATAATTCAAGGTTTTAGCAAGGTCATCCGAATAAATCAGTTCGGAGGAAGCACTTTCTCCGTTATGCTTATATGCGCGTGACAGCATATCAATAAGCGTAATCATTTTTGCCGCAAGTAACTTTTTTGAATATTTATCCTTAGACCTGTCTGCTTTGGACAGGTCTTTAAATATTCTCCCGGTAAATTCAAGCTGCGCATTGTCAAGATGTATGATGCCGCTATGAAGTCTTTTAAGAAATCTGTCACTTTCCTCAGCCGATAAGATACACTTAAAAATTTCATCCGAAAAGTTTATGACATATCGGCTGAAATAATCGCTGTCCTTATTTTCAGTGAGGTGCAGCATGTACGGCGGAATAATCACAATGTCTCCCGTGGTAAGATGATATGTACCGTCGTTAAAAAATATATACCTGTCGCCGCCCGTCATGAAAAGTATTTCGTATGCGGTGTGGTAATGCTGGCAGGTCATATTGAATTTTTCGCGCATTTCTCTGTATTCAACCCAAAAATCGGGTACATTTTCAAAAACATAATAATACATACAGACCACCTCTGTCTCATTGTATCACAGAAGCGGATACAGCACAATATATATTTGAGAATTTTTGATGATTTTTGCTCTGACATTGAGAATATTTTGATATGAAATATCAGAAAGTTTTGATAGAATAATATTAAAGTAATATATAAGGAGAGAGCGGCTATGAAATTCAGAGGTTTTATAAGTGTTATACTTACATTGGCGATGGCGTGCGGGATTATAACTATTCCGACTATGGCTTTTGCCGATAACGATATTCATTCGGTAAGCCTTATTGATACGGCTTCGATATGGTATGACGGAGAGGTTAAGTCAAGCTTTCACAATTCGGGAACGGCTGACGAATACGAAACCTTCCGCCGAAACAAGCCTGTAAACGGCACAAGCAATAATAACGGCGGATATGCGCTTTCACAGTTTGAGCTGTCACAGGAGCAGCTTGAAAAGGAAGTTTACAGCGCGGAATTTAAGGCTTATGTAACGGCTGTGCCAAAGGTTGGCTACAAGGTTGACGAAAGTATTTTCACAGCCGATTCTCTTTCATCATACACAGCATTGGTAGAAAAATGGATAGAAAATGCCGGTTATACAATCGTGTCTGCCGAGGAAACGGGTGAAACTGTGACCGTCGGCGGCGAAATCTATAAGGAAATAACTGTTGATATATCCGAAGCGCTTGAAACAATGCAATCAGGCGGAAAGGCTAATTTTACAATAGGCTTTACCGGCTCGGACAGCGCGGCAAAAATGCTCGCATACGGCAGTACATACGCACCGTCACTGACGCTTGTATACTCTGACGAGGTAGAAATTGTACCCGAAAAGGAAAATGCGGTTTATTCTGTTGTGACTACCGCGCAAAGCAATAATCCGACTGTTGACATAAGCAAAATTTCAAACAGTCAAAATATAACAGGCTATCAGG
>JAFQYK010000561.1 GCA_017406485.1 Clostridia bacterium | reverse complement strand
GTGATTTCCTGTACCTGCCTTTCATATTGTTTTTTTCTTTCCGACACGGTTATACTGTCAATCAGTCCGAATACAATTTCACGGTTAAGCGTTTCCAAGTCCGTGTACTGACTAATAAGGTCAAGCCAATCGTTTATATCGTCAGTTGTTTCCTGAAAACTGTTTAATTCCTCTTTGTAATTAATCAGCTAATCCTCTAAAGTTGCCTGCTCGTTAGAAAAATCGTTCATAAGCCCCTTAAAAATGTTTTCAGGAATAGATCCCGTACATTTATCCTCATAGAGCGTTTTCAACCTCATACTGATTTCCTCAAGCCTTTTTTCGGTTTCACGAATTTTAGACTTTAACGAGCTTGTTTCTTTGCCGCTGCTCTGCCGCATTGAGATTATAAGACGATTAGCAAGCTGTTTTTTCTGTATAGCTGCCATTTGCGCATATTTGCGTATGTCATTTAATACAAATTCGATTAAATAGTCCTCGTCTATGTAGTGCAGCGTACAAGCGTCAGAACCGTTATTATTGTATCGGCTGCACTTATAAACGCCTTTTTCGCCCGATTTCAGCTTTTTTATCGAATAAGAAAGCGGCGAACCGCAATCAGCACAGCGAACCAATCCGGCAAACAGTCCCACAGTGTTCTTTTTCGTGGTGTTTACACGTGTGCGCGAATTTAACCGTTTCTGTACTCTGTCCCATATAGAACGCTCAATTATAGGCTCGTGAGTATTTTCAACAACTATCCAATCCGCCGGATCGACCTGACGGCGCTTTTTCGTCTTGAATGATACTACCTGCCTTTTGCCTTGTACCATATTTCCGATATAGACCTGATTTCTCAAAAGCTGTAAGACAGTTGCGCTGCCCCATACATTCTTTTGCTCTGACAAGGGATTTTGACGGCCTATTTTCTCATAGTGATAAAAGCGCGGTGAGTTTATATGCTCTATGTTAAATTGGTTTGCAATCATTCTTGCACTGTTGCCGTTAGCAAAATCATAAAACATTCTGCGTACAATTTCAGCGGCTTCATCATCTATGATAAGTATGTGCTTATCCTGCGGGGATTTCATATAGCCATATATGTATCTTGTAATTTCATTTCAAATCCTCCTAAAAATCACAGACACAACAATATAGATTGATTGTCAAACACATTATAACGCGCTTTTTTCTATATGTCTATGCCTGTTTTGAATTTTATGTGCAGATTTGAAGCTCTTTTCGTTGAATGATTTTATAAAATAGTTCGTCAATACTTTCGCCGCCTGAAAAAACACTATTCACGATATAAGTGCTATATCCGGCTTTGTATTCGGTCTTGACAATCTGATTATCAATAGTTTTACATTCAATTTCCTCAATAGGAGTTCTCATCTGTTATCACAACCTTTTTTGTCATATATAAGAACTCCCACCACCGAATTTATTTGTCCCCGACACCCCGCAAGCGGGCAATTCATCAGACTGCCGGTTGGTAAAACCGGCATACTCGGTTTTTATACCCTGTAATCTCGCATACAGCTTCATTTTGGGGAGCTTTGCTATTTACGCTATCGTAAACTTACAGTTACCATTTGTAAGATTGCCGTGTTTGTCGCTCGCTTGTTTCATAAAGCTCCGTAGGGGACGCCTGCACAAATAAAATATCCATTCTCTATACCGTCCCCCATATCAAGCGAATAATACGCTTTATGCGCCCGTGTGCGCTCCTTATATGCGTGTTCCTCTCGCTTAGCCTGTTCAAGCTGCGCCGCGACCTCGTCCGTTACCTCTATGTAGTAATCTTTTTTATAGTAAAGGGGATATAATTCCCGTAGGTTTATTTTCTTCAATTTCTTTCGTCCCTTTCTGATTTTGAATTTTGGTAAAGTCAAAATCAGAGCCTATGGGTACCTAATAGGCGGTATTATCCAAGAAACCGATATAAAACCACAGAAGTCGAGAATATGTATTGATATACAAGAAAATTTGCAGACGATATTAAAAAAATTATGCGTTATTAAAATCTCTGCCGTACAAAAAAGGGAAAGCGTTATATCTGCCGTCATAAATCCGCATAATATAACGCTTTTTACTTGCTAATATTAACCTATTTTCAATTCTGAAAATCCTGCTATCTGTAAAAGGCACATAGCAGCTTATACAGACTATCATACAGATATTCATTCCTTTTTTTGTGTTATCTTATGTGCTGCACTTTTATGGTGTTAAATACGCAATCCCCCGACGAGAATACTCGCGGGGGACTGCCAAAGGGATAAGATGTTAGATTATTTCACTATATCATCAATTTTATCAAGTACAACCGCTGCTTGCGCGCGTGTAGTATTTGCTTGCGGACGGAGAGTGTTATCTGTGTAGCCATTTATAATATCCTCGCCGTACGCCCACTGAATTGCGGGGATAGCATACTCGGTTATATTTTCTGCGTCATTGAAGCTCAAAATATTTGTATTCCCGCCTATGGAAACATCAATGCCTTTATACTTAGCGTATCTCCACAGCATTGCAGCCATCTGCTCGCGTGTTATCTTGTCGTCGGGTGCAAATTCTGTATCGCTGTAACCCGCGATAATGCCGTTTGCGCTGCCCCAAGCGACCGCCTTTTCATAGTACCAACCTTTTAATATATCCTCAAAGGTGTAGTTAAGGCTTGTTTCCGGCTCACCCTCAATTCTGTACAGAACAGTTACGAACATTGCGCGTGTTATATCAAACTCAGGCTGGAACTCATTGTCCTTTACGGCTGTCATAAGTCCCTTATCTGTTGCGGCTTTAATTGGTGAGTAATACCATTCGTTTTCGGGAACATCCGTGTACCACCAATCCGAAGGCTCCTCCGTTGGCTTAGGTGTAGCTGTGCTTTCCGGCACTGCGGTTTCTGCTGGTTCGGGAGTAGCCGACGGTGACGGCGTAGGCGTTGCCTTAGCTCTTGACGAGCCACCGCCGGAGCGTCTTGGAGTATCTGTAGCAGCGGGCGCGTCATAGCCTATCGCATAAGTAGCAAAGCTGTTTGTGTGGATAGTTATATAACCGTCTGAAATCTCGTAATACTCGCCGTCTGTATCTTCCGCGCTCAATGTGATTGCTCTTGCGGTTGCTGTCGCGTCATAGCGGTAAACTGTTATGTTCACTCTCGTTGTGTCATACGGAATTTTAATACTTATATTTTCGGGCGCAGTCGCCTGTTTCTCTTTATTGACAAGCAAAGCTATATCATAATACTCAACTGTATTTGTTGTTTTTATTGCTTCTATTGCGGCTTGCTCGGCGCTTTCACTGTTGGCATTTTCCTTTGTAATCTCCAGAACAACCTCGACATCGCCTTCTATATTTTCGGAAAGCTCCTCCGCAATCCTTTCGAGATTTTCAACCTCAACCTTTGCACTGTTTCCGCTGTTGTCAACGACCTCGCTTGTGGTTGTACCGTTTAGCTTCCACCTTGCAAAATATTCCTTATTTCCCGTCTCGTCTGCCGCAATTTCCGTAACAGCCTCACCCTCAAATTCAGCATTATCATACCAGCCGATAAAGGTGCTGCTGTCCTTTGTTATCTGTTCAGCTGTCGGGAGCGCTAAAGCCGTTCCGTATGAATAGCTTGCAAACTCACCTGTGACAGTGCCGCCGTTTGTATTAAGCATTACAGTGTAGGTCTGCGGTATACTGTTAAACAATGCCGTATATGACGCTGCACCGGCAACTGATACAATATCGGGTGTCCACTTATCAAATACATAGGTGTAATACTCGTCCGCTGTTTTGGTGGGATTGCTTTCGCCGTATGACGGTATTGTGCCGTAATCTGCGTCTGTTTCCGTTTCCGCCGCGTCTACTATCCATTTAATTTTATAGCTTCTTAAATGCTCGTCAAACTGCGCCGTAAAGGTTGTGTCCTCGGTAACCAAACCAACCTCCTCATCCCAGTCTGTAAACACATAGGTAAACTGCGCTGTTGCGGTTTTAGTCGGCGTATCGCCCTCGTAGGCAACTGTGGTATAGGGCGCGACAATTTGGGTGTCGAGCGTGTTTCCGTCGCCGTCAATAAATACGATCGTCACCTTATCCATTACACCTATTACTGCTGTGACCGCTTCGCCTGCAAAAGCATTGTTCGTTGGTGCGACACGCACATAATATGTGCCCTTTAAAAGCCCTGTTATCTCGTTACCGTCAACCTGAGTCCAAGCCTCATCATCGGCCGCCTTGTATTCCATAGTATCATCAACGCCTGTGATTTTGCCGTTAGCCGCGTCATCGTCGGTTGCTTTTGTAACCT
>JAFQYK010000560.1 GCA_017406485.1 Clostridia bacterium | reverse complement strand
GCTGCTTAGCGGTATGCCCTCCGATGCCGCAGTACAAATAGCGGATATGGCTGCAGGAAATGCTGCAAAGACCAAAGTAAGCAACAATATCTTCTTTGATAAAGATCTTGACAAAGCGAAAAAATTTGTTTCTGATATGGGTTTTCAGCTTGAACTTGTCCCAATGAGCAAATATATGCCCGGTGAGTTAAGCTCCTTCAGACAGACTCCCAAAGAAGCGCGTGACAGGGCTATGAAAGTACTCAACTCGGTAAACTATTGGGTAATGACACCTAAAACAGGTATAACTGAAAATTTCTCGTACGAGGAAGAAAAATTTAATGCTGCCATACAGCTGAATGACAACACACTTAACGTCTCACTCTCAGGCCGTCTGGATACGATAAGCGCTCCCGGCTTGCTTGCGCTTTACAGAGAGGCTGCTGACAAATCAGTGATAACGGATGTTACAATAGACTGTACCAAGCTGGATTACGTATCATCGGCAGGTCTGCGCGTTTTCCTTATAATACAAAAAAGCTGTGCAAGTGGCGTAACCTTGACCGGCGTTTCACCGGATGTTGAAAGCATACTTGAACAGACGGCATTTGATTCTATACTTAATATTGAAATAAAGTCATAAGATAATGAAGGGGTTGTCTGCGTTTTAAACGCAACAACCCCTTCCGGTATCCTCATATTAAATGCTTGTTCCTGTCCGGATTTATCATATTACAGCATATTCACAAATACTTCAGTTATATCATATGGGTTTTCCGGCTTTGAAAATTCGGACTCTGTGGCTGTTTCGGTGTAGGTTATGGTTTTGCCGGGCATTGTGAGGGTAGCCTCGCTTGTTTGCCGCTCTCCATCGTAGGTTATAGCGGCTGTGACAGATATGCCTATTGTTTCAGCAAGGGCGGCGCGTGTGGCTTCATCTGTCTTTACACCCATCGCGTCACCTATAGCACCTGCGAGCTGCTCTTTTGATATATTTATCGTCAAGTTATAGCCGTTCTCTGTCTGCGTTACCGTTACATATTTATCCATCTGCTCTACAAGGTCTAAAAGCAGTGCAAGGTCTGTTGCTTCACTGAATACCGCGTCGCCCTCACGCGTCATACTGTTTAAAATTGCGTCGGTTATGCTGTCTGTGTTCTCACCGCTCATTGCCGACATCAGAACAGCCGACTGTCTGTCGTCAAAATTCAGAGCGCGGAAAATGCGCTTCATATCAATGCTGCACCACTCGCTGCCGCTTTCTAAAGCCTCACCAAAGGCCACATCCGCCATATTTATCGTGTCGGTTTTAACATATAAAGTGTCGCCGGATTTATATGCTGTCGCGCTTAAATCATGGCTGCCGCTGTCAGATGTCATTTTAGCAGTGAATATGCGCTCATTCATCTGCCTTTTGGGCAGTGCGGCGTACTTGGCAAGGTTCGGCGCAATACGGCTTATCTCGTCCGCTACGGCGTCATAGTCCATCACAACAACCGTCCGCGTTACGCCATCCCAGCCAACCTGCATACCAAGCGCGTTTGACATAAAGCGTATCGGAACGAGCGTTCTATCCTCGCGTATAATCATTGGCACGTCCATTACCATATCTGACTCGGCGCCGTTATTGTTTATATGAATTACACTGTCAAGCAGGGTAAAGCGGATTATAATATTGCCCTTTTGTGCGGTTACAAGTCTTTGCGCTTCATTATATCCGACCTTTGCGCCCATACTTTCAAGCGCCGCTCGGAACGGTATCATAACCCTGTCTTCATTTATAACCGGCTTTACGTCCTCATACTGAACCATTTTGTCATTATAGAGAATGTGTATTTCGTCGGATTTCTGCAGCTCAGTATTTATATCTGCTCTTCTGCGCTGTGCAAATGCAGCCGTGGTGAGAGCGGTAAATGCAAGCGTAGCTGCTAAAACCGCTGTTATAATCTTCTTCATTTAATTATCCATCCTTTCCTGTCGGCTTACGATAATGGCAAAAATCTGATGCGCTGAGCATCAGATTTTTTGCGTTTTTAATTTATTCTTTTATTTTCTTGTTGTACTCGCCAAGCACTACCGATGCCTGTGCGCGCGTCGCAAATGCCTGCGGGCGGAGAGTAGCGTCCTCAAAGCCGGACAGTATTTTGTCGCCGTACGCCCATTTCAAAGCGGGGATTGCATACTCGCTCGTTTCATTAGCATCAGTGAAGTGGTCTATGCTTGTATCCTCACCTATCGAAACATCCGTACCCTTATACTTCGCGTAACGCCACAATATTGCAGCCATCTGCTCACGCGTGATTGTTTGGTACGGCGCGTATTCCTCGGCGCTGTAACCTGCGATTATGTCATTCGCGCTGCCCCAAGCGACAGCCGCTTCGTAATAGCTGCCCTCATCAATATCCTCAAAGGTGTAGTCAAGCGGTACCTCCGGCGAACCGTCAATACGATACAGCACTGTTACAAACATTGCGCGTGTTATATCGAGATACGGCTCAAAGGTGTCCTCTGACGTTCCATACATCAGGTCATTATAATATGCGTAGTAAATCGGCGGATAGAACCATTCTATCTTCGGAACATCTATAAACCACCATCCGTCATCGCCGGAGGATCCGGAAGACGGCTCCGGTGTCTCCGTCGGCGCCGGCTCGGGCGTTTCTGTCGGCTCGGGGGATTCTGTCGGTACCGGCGTAGGTGTAGCCTTTGTGCTGCTTCCGCCGCCTCCGCCGCCTCCGCCGCGTCTTATAACTATCGGCGTGGGAGTCGGTGCAGGCTCGTCATCATAGGCTATTGCATATGTTGTAAACTTATTGGTTGTTATTGCAATATATCCGTCATCGGTAATCTCGTAATATTCCGAAGCCTTTTTATTTGTGCCAAGACTTACTGCCTTTGTTTCGCCGGACGCGTTGGTATCGTAGTGATAAACCTTTACGCTGTACTGCTTTTCACTGTCGAACGGAATTAGTATTCTTACGCTCTTATCAGCCTGGTCAACAACCTCGGCCTCGCCGTCGCCAACGGTTTTTGTAACCTTGATATCAATGAAATCCATATGGTCGGATTCTTCTCCGGCGAGCTTTCTTATCTCGTTCTGAGCCTCGTTTGTATCGTCCTCGTCCTCAGGCTCAACTGTGAGTTTGATTTTTACGTCGGCGTCATCGGCTTCATCCTTCGCCAAATCAGCCGCTACCTCATCAAGACTGTCAACATAGACGTTATCAAGACTTTCGTCTATATCAACGCTGCTGCTGACGTTCTTATCGGGTACAACGATTATACGGTTTATGTCATTGCCCGTGACCTCAAATACCTGGTCCTTCGTTCTCTCGACATTGTTTGAGTCGGTGTAGGTTATGGTCAGGATATACTTTCCCGCGGGTAAATCGGTGAACTGGAACAGTCCGTATGCACCGGATACAACCTCCTTATCAAGTGAATCTATTCTGAGCTTGACACCTGTTACCGGCACAACCGGTATACCGCTGCCTACCGTACCCCCGGCCACTGTGTAAAGTTTTTCAGTACCGGGATCGTCAATCGGATCCGGTTGCGTTGTTTGTTGATTAACATTGATTGAATAGCTTACGGATATAGTGGCTTCACCAATAGTAATCGATGCGATGTACATACCCGAATTTACCGGAAGGTCATCTATAATAGCATACTTATCCGCGCCCCAGCTCTTGTACTCGTATTTTACCTGTACATCTGCGCCGGTGGTAAGGTTATTTGTAACAACAGCCCCGTGCGGATTATTATCATAGTCGGTATTTTCCGGCGCGGCTATCGTTATTGTGCCGCCTGCTGTGTTCGGGCAGGCGTGGTCTGTGTTTTTGCACGTTGCAGTAATGGTTGTTCCGTTGGCTGTGTACACCCAGTTATGAACGTGCTCACCTGTCTTTATAGCAGAGTGGCTTGACGGTGAAACGTTATGGCTGTCGTCGCCCTTGTATCTTGCGTATATGTAGTATGTTGTGTCGGTGCTAAGACCTGTAAACTCCGCGTTATCTGTCCAATCGTCCTCACCGGGCTCCTCTTCAGTAGTGGTTATGGCGTACTCTACGCCGTTCACACCGCCGGTTATTGGTTCTAAGGTGATGGTCGAATATGTCTTTTCACCGGCTGTCGGTGATGCGGGAGCGGCCTGATCCGCCTTGCCGACTGTCACGGTTACGTCTATTTCAGCCGTATTATAATTATCAGTGTCATCGGGCGTATAAACCGCGGTAAACTCATTATTACCTACATTACCGACGCTTTCCGTGCTGTCCTTCCAGCTCCAGCCCTCGGGCAGCTCTATATCTTCAAGCGTCTGGCCGTACTTTGCGGTTATTCCTGTAGGCGCGCTTACTGTTGGCGTTGCCTTGCCTACCGTTACTGTCACATCCATAGTGACCGGATTATAGTTGGCAGTATCTGTTGGTGTGTATGTCGCGCTGAATGTATGTTCACCTGCTGTACCTACACTTGTAGTCGCTTCATCAACCCACGCCCAGTTATCAGGGAGTGTTACATTTTCAAGTGTTTCACCATAGGTTGCCGTTATATCATCCGGCGCGGTCACGTTGGGAGTTGCCTTTGTGATGGTAACAGTTGCGGCATCGCTTGTCGCAGTATCGGTAAGACCGTTATCATCCCTCTTTGCTGTCACTTCACAATAATAGTAATATGTATCTACCGGAACTGTTCCGGCTACTTGATAAGAAGCATTTGTCGCGTCTTTTATTTTTGTACCGCCTTCATTACTCTCGGTGGTATTTGAATACCACTGGTATTCAAGTGAATGACCTTCAGGAGCGGTTGCGTTTACTGTTATCGTCGTTCCCTCGCCGTATACGCCTGTCATTTCGCCGTCTATACCGGTTACTGTCGGTTTCTGCGGCGGAATCGGTTTAAAGTAACCCTTAGTGGTGTTTGCCATATTGACATCTGTATGCTCGGCGTTATACTCATAAACACCCTTGAGCTTTTCACAGCCTGTAAACATACCGTCGCTTTGCGAAACGGCGCTTGTTTTCCAGTCCTTAACTTCACCTGCTTCAATAGTTTCAAGCTTTGAGCAGTTCTTGAACATATTGGTCATATTTGTGACCTTGCTCGTATTAAACTTGCTTACATCGAGCGTGGTAAGCGAGGAGCAGCCGTTAAACATAGCCGACATATTCGTAACATTGCTTGTGTTGAACTTGGTAACGTCAAGGCTTTGCAACGATGAACAGCCTGAGAACATCTGGCTCATATCGGTTACCTTTGAGGTGTCAAATTTACTCACATCAAGTTCGGTAAAACCGCTGCAGCCTTCAAACATACGGCTCATATCAGTTACCTTTGCCGTATTGAATTTTGACAGATTTGCACTTGCAGGCTTTTTGACGTTTACAAACATACCCGACATATTGGTAACCTCACTTGTGTTGAGGTTTGCCATAGTACTTATCGGCTCTAAGTTGACCATTCCGTTAAACCAGTTTGCGGTGCTCTTTGGACGTGCCACGCTAAAGGCCGGGGTAAATTCAACCTCGGTAATTGCCGCCTTGTGGTCCTTCCACGGAATATTATTCGGATCATCGGAAGGTGTGTTTTCAACAGGATATACCGTGCCGAATTCTCTTACTTCCTTGTCGGAATACTTAAAGGTGAGCTTGTTGACGCCGTCAAATACAGCATAAGCGCCCTGTCCGGCTGAAGTTGCCGAGAAATATCCATTTTTACTGTTATAGCCGTCTGTTACGGCGTACGCCTTGCCTACATTTGCTGCTGCGTATTCTGTTCCTGCGCCGCCCTTTAGCTTGGTGCAGCCGGTGAACATATTATCGCCATTGTTGATGCCCGACCAGTCGGTGTTGGTGGAGGCAATTATCTGCTTAAGGCTTGAACAGCCTGAGAATATACCGTTTGCGTTTGTTACCTTGCTGACATTCCAATTTGCAATGTTGAGATTTTTTATACCGCTGCAGCCTTCAAACATATAGCTCATTCCGGTTACATTGGCGGTGTTGAAGCCTGAAACGTCAAGGCTTGTAAGCGCAGGGCAGTCCTTGAACATCTTGTGTATGGTCGTAGCGCTTGAGGTGTCAAAGCCGGAAACATCGAGCGCTGTCAGCTTTGTACAGCCGGCAAACATCTCGTCCATATTCGTTACTTTGCTTGTGTCAAAGTGCGTTACATCAAGATTTTCAAGCAGCTCACAGTCGCGGAACATATAGCCCATATCGGTTACCACGCTTGTGTTTAGATTTTCTATTCCTTCGATAGAGGTGAGCTTGCTGAAGCCGTTGAACCACCACATTGTACTCTTCGGACGCGCGTCTGCAAATGCGTCCTCAAAGATGACCTTTTCTACCTTGCTGTTGATGTCAAGCCACGGTTCATTTGTGGTTGTGTTGGCAGCGTCGAATATTGTACCTTTTTCTCTTACCGGTGTAGTTGTATATTTAAAGGTTAGGGTTTTATTTCCGTCATATACGGCATATGTGCCGCTTACCATTCTTGTTGCGGTAAAGTAACCCTGTTTGTTACTCTTGCCGTCAACTATCGCGCGGGTATTATCCTTATAGGTATTTGAGTAGGTTGTGCCGTTTCCGCCTGTAAGCGCGGTGCAACCTGCAAACATATCTGTGCCGGTTATTGTATTCGCTGTCCAGTCTGCTGTTTCATCCGCATAAATTGTTTCAAGCGCGGTGCAGCCTTTGAACATTTCTGTTGTGTTCGTAAGCGCGGTTGTATCCCACTCGCTCACGTCAAGCTCGGTAATATCTGTGCAGCCTTCAAACATACCGGACATATCGGTTACCTTGCTTGTGTCAAGGCTTGATACGTCAAGGTCTGTTAAGCCGGTGCAGCCTGCAAACATACCGCTCATATCCGTTACGTTGGAGGTGTTGAGGCTTGAGAGGTCAGGCGCGGTGAGCTTTTCGCAGCCTGCGAACATATTGCTCATATTTGTTGTGTCTTTTGTAATAAGGTTGCCGATACCCTCGATTTCGGTGAGGTTTGCGCAGTCCGCGAACCAGTAGCTTGTATCGGTCGGGAATGTGTAGCCGAAACTGCGGTCAAATACAACCTTGGTTATGTCGCTTCTAATTGCGTTCCAGGGGAGATCTGCCGCTGATGTCTGTGTTTTCAGAATGTTTTTGTATACTGTTCCTGTTTCTTCCTCGGGGTCGTCATATTTGAAAGTAAGTGTTCCGTTTTCATATACGGCATATACCTCGGTTCCTCCGGCGGGCGGAGCGTATTCGGTTATCTTTACCTTTTCAATAACCTCGCTGAGCGTGCCGAGAACCGCGGTTACATCTAATGTCTTGCCCTTGTCCGCGCCGGCGATTATAAGCGAAGTCTTGCCCTTGTCGCCGCCTGTCAGTGCAGAAGTGTCAACAGTAATGCCACTACTGGCATAGGAGGCAGAGCTTGCATCTACCGTCTGGGTTGAACCATCATTATATGTAATCGTTATGGGAGCGTATTTTACTTCATAGCTGTCACCAACCTCTACAGAAGTGGTGGGTGCGGTTGCTGTGATTGATTCGGCTGTTTTTGTTATGGCCGGGAACACCGCTGTGACGGACGCAGTGTTTGCGTCCTTGTATACCGCGCGCGCCGAGGTTGCGCCGTCTATGGTTATGCTGAAGGCTTGTCCTTCAGTGAAGGTTACACCGTCAGGCGCGGTTATGTCAAACTTTGCTGTGTATGTGCCTATACCTGCAGCAGGATTGCCGCTTGCCGCTGTTGCGTTCGCACTCCAGGTTACTTCTCCTGCCGTTGCCGCTGCGCCGTCAACTGTGACACCGCTAACCGTCGTCGCCGG